>JAJRTG010000068.1 GCA_024278395.1 Fidelibacterota bacterium
ACGGAAAGGGTTGGTCCGAAATCCCATGACAATGAGGCTGAGTTGTCCAACGTCCTTTTCGGATGGTCGCTCGAAAGGTCGACCAGGTAGTAGGAGTGGGAAGCGGTGAGTGACACGCCCTCCGTCAGCTCGGCCTTGGCGTCAAGTGTCCAGCCGGTTTTATCCTCCCTTCCCAGTCTCCCGATCGCGGTGAACTGGGGGGAGATGCGTTCGAAGATCCCGGAGAGGGTGAACGGGCCCAACTCGCGGGTGAAGCTCGCGCGGGCGATCCCGCCCCGGTCGGTGTGGGATGCGGCCGGTATGTCGGTGAAGCGTCCCGGATCGCGCCCGTCGATCTTCGTCTCAACCGGGGCGTACGTCTCGATGGCACCGTCCTGCACGTGGACGACCTCGATCTCGTAATCCTGGCCGGCGCGTGTCCCTGCCCACACGCCGCCCGCGCCGTCGGGGGAGATCGCGGTCACCGCAAGGTGCGAGTAAACGTCCTTTCCGGAGAGGATGTGAAGGCCGCTTTCATCCCCGTACCAGAGGCTGCCGCCCACGAGGGCGACGGTGTAAACCGGTCTTCCGAAGATGAGCCATCCGGTTCCGACTCCGTTTGTGAAGGCGCGCAGCCCGAGATCGCTCGCCGCGTATAGCGTCCCGTCCCGCACCAGGATGGCGTTCACCGGTACCCCGTTCATACCGGATAGTGGGGTGAGCTTCTCGCTCTCCGGGTCGAAGGCGAAGAGGCCGTGCTCACTTCCGAGATAGACGGTCTTTCCGTCCGTCCCGATGGCGCGGATCGTCCCCAGCCCGGTGATCTCCTGGTCGGTGTAGGCGGTCCAACTCGTCGGATCGTCCATCTCGTCTATCCCCACCGTGACGATCCCCTCTTCGGTCCCGGCCCACATGACCCCGTCCGCGATCGTCAGGGAGTGGACCGCCCGGTTCGGGAGCCCGCTATCCGTTGAGTAGCGCCGCCAGTTGCCCACCTGCCCTAGCGGGGCCTCCCCGACGAGCTTGAGGACGGTGATTCCAGCGGCGGTGCCGAAGAAGACGCGGTCGCCCACCGCTTCCGCAGAGTAGACACGGTTGGCGGAGAGCCCGTCCGCCGCGGTGTAGAGGTTCCAGTCGCCGTCGTGGTAGACACTCACTCCGGCGGCGTGGGTGAAGAATGTATACCCGGCGGCGGATGTGATCGCGCTTATCTCGTTCGGCAGGTTCACCCGGGCGTTGTCGTCGAACGGGAAACGGTTGTCGCTGTAGCCGACGGTGAAGTCAGCGGTGAACCCGTCGAGGTTCACCCTCCCGATGATCCCGGAGACGGTATGGGTGTTCGGCATGGTGCGCACCTTCTCCGGATCGGTGAGCGGAGTGGGATGGTCCGCCGCCTGCAGGACGCTCCCCTCGATGGAGAGGGCGTCGGAAACCGGGATCTTCAAGCTCACTCCGTAGAAGTTGCGGGAGTACTCAGCGGTGCTTCCCAACCCTCCCCGCGCGCGCTCGTAGTCGATGCGGATGGTGTCGTTGTCCTTCACCTCGACGAGGAGGATCAGCATTCCGACCTCGTAGTCGATCGTGTAGTCGGAGTCGCGGGAGAGGAGCTTCCCGTTCAGGTAGACCTTCTCGCTCCCCGGGACGATGGAGAGCCCTAGAGGATAGGCGTTGCCTGAGACGGAATAGCTGAACGAGACGCGCATCGCGCTCTTCTCCCCGGAGAAGAAGTCGCCCGGGAACTCGACCTCGAGGATCCCCTGTTTATAGAACGTGCTTGCTTGGTAGGAGGAAAGGTCGGGATCGCTGATCGGTCGGAAGGTGGCTCCGTCGATGCTCACCTCGACCACCACCGACCCCTCCTTGATGTCCTTCTCCCCGAGGAAGTAGAAGCGGCGCCTCCCACCGGAGGGGAGCGGGTACGGATTCCCGTCGACGGTGATGGAGACGAGCTTCGCAAGTGCGTTTAGAAACGTTTGTTCGTAGTCCGTTCCTGGGTTCAGCGGGTACCTCTTCTTCTCCTTCCCGGTGAGCCCGGCCTCCTCGTTGTACGCCTTGATGTAGCTCAAGAGCCTGGTCCTGATCAGGTCTTGAGGGGGGCGGAGCAGAACGAGGTAGTCCGACTGGTCCGAAACCACGGTGAACGCCGCCTGCGGCAACTCCTCGGCCGGTGAATCGGCGATCGTCTTGTAGAGGTAACCGAGTCCGTAGCCTGTGAGGAGCCCTTGCAGATCGCCCGATGATTCGAAGGTGAGGTCGACCTCGGAGAAGCCCTCGATGTACGGTGCGCTCAGCCGGTAGTGGTAGAGCCCGTCGAGGTTCTTCGTGTACGGCTGGGTCGCCCACGGCTTCTCCGGAGGTGAGAAGGAGAAGGTCACCTCCCCCCGCGCACTGTGGCCGATGAACGTCTTCGACTCCGAGATCCCCTCGATCTGGGAGAGGACTCCGGTGAGCTCCCCCCCGCCGGGGAGCCGGTAGTCGAGGCGCACTCCCTTCAATTTCTTGTTGTATACGGCGAACGCCTCCTTCCCGGAGAGGGAGAAGTCCCCGAACACGCCGTTCAGGTCGCCGGAGTGCAGATACAGGGTGAGCGACTGCATGCTCGGCGGTTCCTGGTCGTTGAAGTGCGCCTTCAGGGTGAGGATGGAGAGAGCCTCGGCGGTCACGTCGACGGCGAGCGTCTGGTCGAGCTCAAGCTGGTAGGGGGCCTGCCCGAGCCCCTGCGGGTCACCGATCCCGTAGCGGAGGGTGAACGTCTTATGCCCGGAGATATCGGCGTTGAATTCCCCGTCCTCCTGCCCGAAGGCCGGGAGGGCAAGGAAGACCGCGAGCACAACCCCCAACAACACGCTTATTCTCATCATGAATCTAGAACTTGTAAGCAACAGATGCCCCATAGCTTCCTCCCAGTTGACCGCTGTCGCGGTAGGAAAGATCGATGCGCATCTCGGAGAAGCGCACGGATAACCCCATGCTCGGTCCGGCCGGGTTCAGCCCGACCCGCACCCCGAGGCCGCCGACCCAGCCCTCGATCCCTCCGGAGATCTCCACCTCAGGGGAGAAGAGACCGTCCGCCACGAAGGAGGCGCTCCACTCGACCTCTTCGGAGGGGTGCAGCCGAAGCGCCACCCCGAGATTGAGCCCCGTCGGCCATTCCCCGGATGCTCCGGTGGAGAACTCCACCGCACGGGAGAGGGCGTTTTCCAGCATCAACCCGACCCGCAGGCTGTCGGTAACGATAAGGACGGCCGGATCGAGCGCCCAGCCGAGGGCCGTGTACGGACTCTGTACCTGATACACCTTAAACCGCGCTCCTACACCGACCGGCCCGAGCGCAAAACCGACTCCGACCACCCCGCACTGGCTGATATAGGAGAACCCTCCGGATTCCGTCTTGATCCAGCCGGAGTCGAGGCGCATCAGCTCAGCCCCGATGTAGGGGAGGGTGATCCCGACGGTCCCGTAGGCCATGGTTTCGTACTCCTGGGAGAAGAAGGAGCTGAGCGAGATCCGTTTAACCCAGCCGAGTCCGGCCGGGTTGTAGAACGCAGCGGTTTCGTCGTCCGCCAGCGGGAGGAACGCGCCTCCGAGCCCGACGGCGCGCGCTCCGGCGCCGAGCTCGAGGATCGCCGCCAGGTTGGAGTACTGGGCCGGGATCCCGGGGATGGGGATGACGGAGGCCAAAAACAGCGCTATCAAAACCATTCTCATCTTGCGATCACCAGCCTTCCGATTTCGGTCCGGGTCGTGTCGTCCGAGAGCATAAAGAGGTAGAGCCCCGGTGCGAGCGGGAGTCCCTTCGAATCCCGGAGGTCCCAGTCGTAGCTCCCCGCCCCCGCGGTGAGCGGGGTGGAGAAGACGAGCCTTCCGGAGACGTCGTAGATGTCCAATTTCGCCCCGTCGGAGTCCGCAGGGACTGTGTAGATGAACCGTGCGGAATCGCGGACAGGGTTCTCCGCCAGTTGGATCGAGAGTTCTTGTCCGTTATCCGGCTGAGATGGGGTCACGGCGGTGACCGCGGCGTCGGCCGCGAGCTTTCCCCATCCCCACGCATCGTTCGGCACGACCCCGGTGAACCCGTCCGACTTGGCCGTTTGAATCAGCTTCTCCCTGATCTCGTTGGAGGTGAGGGTCGGATCGACGGAGAGCATGAGGGCGATGGTCCCGGTCACGTGCGGGGCTGCCATGCTCGTCCCGAGGAGGAGGGTATGCACCCCGTCCGGGCATGTGAGGTAGTCGGCGGCTGGTGCGGAGGATGACATCGCCGATGCGATCCACGCTCCGGGAGCGGTGATCTCCGGCTTGCGCCTTCCGTCCCGGGTCGGACCGCGGCTGGAGAAGTAGGAGAGTTGACCGATCGGGTATTGGGAGGAGAAGTCCTCCTCCCCGGCGCGGGAGCTCCAGCGGTTCTTGGTGTTGAACGCCCCAACCGTGATCACGTGGGGCGCGTTGCCCGGCTCATCGACCGTCTCGAAGGAGTCCCCGCCGAGGATCGTCCCGTTGTCCGAGGTGATCCAGCCGTCGAACCTCCCGCCGCCGCCGTTATCGGTCACCGTGACCGACCAAGGGGCTTGGGAGGTGATCCCAGAGATGTTCACGAGGACCTCGTTGTCCCCGTTGTTCGGGTTGACCCCTCCGGAGGCGTTGTCCACGTAGACGTTCCCCGCCGGGGTGCTTGCCGAGTTGCTGCTTCCGGACGGCACGGAGAGCGGCACTCCACCGGGAGGGACGATCGTTACGGTGAACGAGGAGGCCCCGGGATACCATAGGATAAAGTTGAGCGAGTCCTCCGTCGGGACGAGGGAGAAGGTGTAGGCGTCTCCTGCCAGGGTCCGTCCGACATGGAGCAGCTGATCCCCCTCGTTCCCGGCGGAGACGACGATCGCCCTGCCCCGTCCCTGGGCGAGCTCGTCCAGGCCTTGTTCGAACAGGCTCGTCCCGTCGTGCGGGCCGTCCTGACCCCCGAGGCTCAGGTTGACCACGGCCGGCAGTCCGAGATCAGCGGCCTTGTCGAATATATATCTCACCCCGGCGAGGATGTCCGAGGTATAGAAGGTCGTCTTCACCGAGATGATCCACGCCTCCGGTGCCACCCCGATGAACCCGGCCGAGGAGGCCGATCCGTCCCCGGCCGCGATCCCCATCACGTGCGTCCCGTGGCCGTCGGTGTCCTCCTCCCGCACCTCCCCTTCGTTCGGTCCAAACCCGTTCCCCAGATCGCTCTCTATCTCCGCCTTGGTGTAGGTGGCGTTGAACAGCCCCGTCTGGTCCAGGATGTAGAGGATGCGGGATGACTCCTCGATCCCGTCTCCGTCCGAGTCGTAGCGGAAATCGAGATGGGAGTAGTCGATCCCGGTGTCCACCGCTCCGACGATCACCCCCCTGCCGGTGATGGAGGGGACCTGCCTGTGAAGGAGGTCCGCCCCGATCGCCGGTACGCTGCGGTCGAGGGTCGGTTTCGCCTTCCAAGCCGGCTCTACATAGACCACCTCGGGGGAGGCGATAAGGGTCAGCAAGCTCTCGAGGGGAACGCGCATCCCGAGGACTGTTCCGGTGGATACGCTTACCGGGAATTCAAGGAAGCTGGTCCCGAAGAATGGATGGGTGAGCTTGACCAGCACCCGGATCGGCTCCCCGGTGGGGAATGGGAGCGTGAACACCGCTCCCGGTGGAGGGGCTCCGAACCCGGGCAGGCCTTCGGCGGTGATCCCCGGGTCTCCCGCCAGAAGCAGGCGCAGCGCCGGGGAGAGCTTCGCCGCATCCCCGAGCGCAACCGCGGATGTCAGGCAGATAAGCCCTATCGCAAACAAAAACGCGAAAATCCTTCGCATGTGATTTCTCCTTAGGCGCAAAGTGTACCATACCCGGTTCCCTCCGACAAAACAGGGGAGTCCAAGACAGAAGGACCGTCCGTTTCTTTACAACCCAAGCGGTGCTGTGCTATCATCAATCGCAGCGAAGGAGGCCACCATGTACAGGAAGGTAGTGTCGGCGCTCGTTCTGTTGATCGTTGCGGTCGGGGTGGTCGCCGTCCCGGCCACGGTTACCATCTACTCGCAGGGGATCGCGTGCGTCGAGGATGACGTTAGGCTGTCTCTGGATAAAGGGATCAACACCGTTCGGATTCCGGTCCCGGCCGGGTTTGTTCCCGGATCGCTCGGGATCGTGTTTGATGGGGAGGTGATCTCCCAGTCGTTTCACGCTGGTGCAGCGGACTCTCTTCCCGCCGCGGCTGTCGGGAGACAGGTGGAAGTGGCGAGCGAGGACGGGACGGTCTATCGCGGCACCCTGGTCTCGACGAGCGGAGGGATCGTGCTGCAGGATGAAACCGGGACGATCCACCTGATCGAGAAGCCGGCCCGGGTGAGCATCGCGGGCGAGGCCGTGAATCTTTCCCCCTACCTCGAGCTTGCCCTGTCCGCCGCGACCGCCGGGAAGCAGCGGGTGCGGCTCACCTATCTCACCACCGGGTTCAATTGGGGAATGAATTACGTCGGAACCCTGTCCGCCGACGGGGAGGGGCTCACCCTGACTGGGTGGGTGCAGCTCTCGAACACGACCGACTACCCATTTGCCGGGGTGGACATCCGCCTCGTCGCGGGGCAGGTGAACCGGGTGGAGAAGGGCTACTCCGAGATGCGCGCCGCCCCGATGGCCGCCATGGCCCCGCTTCCGCAGGAGGCGGCGTTTGAGTATCACCTCTATACACTTCCCGCCCCGGTCGATCTCCCGGCGGGCAGGACGATCCTCATCCCATACGGGACCTATCCCGGGATCCCGGTGGAGAGGGTATACACCTTCGAGGGCGGTGCAGTGGAGGTATCGCTCAAGTTCAAGAACGATAAGGAGCACGGCTTGGGGATTCCGCTTCCCGGCGGGGACGTCCGCCTGTTCCAGGCGCGGGCCGATGGGACGTTGTTCATCGGGGCCGACACGATCGGGCATACTCCGGCCGGCGAGGAGGTCTCATTGCATGCGGGGAGCGCGTTCGACATCACCGGGACGCGGACCGAGCTCTCCAACGTGAAGATTTCGGGATCCACCTACCGCGCCAGCTATCGGATCGAGCTGCGCAATCATAAGGATGAATCGGTGACGGTGATCGTTCTCGAGCATCCGGCGGGGAGGGCGTGGAAGATCACGAAAGCGTCGCAACCCTACACGCAACCGGACTCAGGGACGATCAAATTCGTCGTCGAGGTCCCGGCAGATGGGGAAAGTGAGGTCACCTACACCGTTGAATACAGCTACTGAGCCCGAAGATATGTTCTCCCGCTACAAGCGGGCGGTGGAGGCGGCGATCTCCCGTCTCCCGGTGAAGAACGGGGTCGTGGACATCGACTCGATCTGGGTGGAGACCTCATTGCCCTACGACCTCATCCAGGAGATCCTCTCCCGCGGGGACCTTGTTCTCCCCGAGAACGTGGAGCGGATCAACATGAAGTCGGCGATCCAGACGGGAGGAAGCGGTGGAAAGAAAGCGAAAAAGCGAAGAAGAAATAAAGTTCGGCACTGACGGCTGGCGCGGGGTGATCGCCCGCGAGTTCACGTTCGGGAACGTCGGCCGTGTCGCCGCCGCCACCGGCAGGTTCCTCGCGGCTGAGGAGCGCAAGAAACTTTCGATCTACACCGACTGGGGAGCGGAGTACCGACCGGCCGGCGACGGAGTGGTGGTCGGCTACGACATGCGCTTTCTGTCCCGCGAGTTCGCCCATCACTTCGCGCGTGTCCTCCACGACACCGGAATCCCGGTGGTGATCGCGAACGCGCCGGTGACCACTCCGGCGGTCTCCTACGCGGTCGTCGACCGCCGCGCCGCCGCCGGGATCATGATCACCGCCAGCCACAACCCGCCGATCTACAACGGGATCAAGTACAAGGCCGAGTACGGCGGCTCCGCGCC
>JAJRTG010000005.1 GCA_024278395.1 Fidelibacterota bacterium
ACATAGTGGTAGAAGTAGTGATTGGGGTCGGTTCCGAGCAGTTCCGCCCCAGCGCCGCCGGTGATCGTGTAGGGGACACCGTCCCACTCTCCGTTGAAATAGCCGTGTATGTGCGAGGCGAAGACCCGTGTCACCCGGTACTCCCTGAACAGAGCAAGCAGCTCCTCCACCTGGTTTTTGTCGAGCAGGCTGTGGGAGGAGGTCCTCCTGGGGTCGCGCAGCGGGACGTGGAAGAATACGAAAAGGTGCGCGTAGGACCGGCTCTTTTCCAGTTCTTGTTTTAACCAAGCGAGCTGGGGCGGATCGAAGCGGACCATGTTCGCATCGTCGAGCACGATGAAGTAGGAGTTGCCCACCGCGAAGCTGTAGTAGAACGGTCCGAACAGCTCGTAGTAGATCGCGCGTCCTTCCTCGCGGATGTCGTGGTTCCCGATCGCCACGAGGAAGGGAAGTTTTTCATCTTTGATCTGATCGTAAAATACGCGGTACTTCTCCTGAGCTCCGTCGAAAACGAGATCCCCTACATCGATGGCGAATGCCAGTCGATCGGTCTTGGTGTTGAGGTCGCGAAGTATCGCTTGGAACGTGGAGAAGCTGTTCTTGTTGTCCCCCATCACCGCGAAGCTGAACTCGTCGGTCTCCTCCGGAATGCGCTGCAGTTGGTGATAGTTCCGGTTGATCCCTTCCGGAGGCCACCAGGGGCGGAACTCCAATTGGTAGATGAACGCCCCAACGGCAAGGAGTGCGAGCAGGGAGGCGATCAATATTGTCCTTTTCATATTTTGCTCCTCATCAAGGGATGATATCGGTTTTGTTGGCGGGGTTAAACGTTCCCGGCGGATCTTCGCAGCCCTCGGGAGTCGGATGGAGAGTTGGCTGGAACAGCCCTGGAGGCGTATACTACCCCGGAGGGGGCGAGAAACTGCCGCGGTTTAAGTCACCAATTCAGGGCGTGAAAGGTGGAATATGACAAAATGGATATTCGCTCTGCTCCTGGCGGGGACGCTGATAGCGATTTCCATCAGCGGATATGGTAAAGGAGCTCCTCCGGCGATAACCGTTTTCTGCGGTGCTGCCACCAAGCCGGCGATGGAGGAGGCGGCCAGGGTCTTTCATGCGAAGACAGGGATACAGGTCTACATCAATTTCGGCGGGTCGGGCGCTGTGCTCTCGCAGATGAAGCTCTCCCGGAGCGGGGACCTGTTCATCCCCGGATCTCCTGATTACATGGAGAAGGCCAAGAGGGAGGGACTGGTCTTCCCGGAGACGGAGAGGATACTCGCCTACTTGATCCCGGCTATCCTGGTTCAGCACGGTAATCCCAAGGACATCCAGGCCCTTTCCGACTTGGCCGGTCCGGGGATTGAGGTGGGAATAGGAAATCCCAAGGCGGTTTGCGTCGGTCTGTACGCGATCGAGATCCTGGAGTACAACGGGCTGCTGAAAGAGGTCGGCAGGAATATCGTGACGTACGCCGAGAGCTGTTCCAAGACCGCGGCTCTTATCGCCTTGAGGAGCGTGGACGCTATCCTGGGCTGGCGTGTCTTCTCCAAGTGGCACCCCGCCTCCATGGATGTGGTCTATTTGAGGCCTGATCAGATCCCCAGACTGGCTTATGTCCCTGGGGCGGTGTCTACCTTTACCAAGGACGCGGAGAGCGCTCAAGAATTCCTCGATTTCCTGGTTTCGCCGGAAGGTCGGAAGATCTTCGCCGACTGGGGCTATATCACCACCGAGAGTCAGGCAAGGGAATTCGCCCCCACGGCCAAGATCGGGGGAGAGTACGTGCTCCCCAAGGGCTATAAGCCATAACCTTTTTCGAAGACGATCGATGACCAGACTGCTAAGGGGCGTTGCGGGCGAACGGGCGTTCAGATGGGCAACTCTCAGCGCCCTCGTGGTTTTGGCGCTCTTTTTTGTCGTGCTCGTGGTGTCCATGTTCACCTATACGGACTGGCGCACCTTCCTGAGGGCCCTCTTCTCCGCGGAGATTCTGTTCGCTATAAGGCTCAGCCTTCTCACCGCCACCCTAGCCACCACCCTCTCCATGCTGATCGCCGTTCCAGCGGCCTACGCGATCTCCAGGAACAGGTTCCCCGGGAAGGGGGTAGTGGACAGCCTACTTGATCTGCCCATCGTCATGCCTCCGATAGCATTGGGGGCGGCGCTGCTCGTCTTTTTCAACGCTCCAACGGGCTCTTGGATCGATGAGCGCGTTATCAAAATCGTCTTTGCGGTGCCCGGTATCATCCTGGCTCAATTTACCGTGGTCAGTGCCCTGGCCACCCGGTTGCTGAAGTCGACGTTCGACGATATCGACCCCAGGTACGAACAGGTGGCCAGAACGTTGGGATACAGCAAGGTGGAGGTATTCTTCAGGGTGACCCTGCCCCTCGCCCGCAACGGCCTGATTGCCGCCGTTATACTCACTTGGGCCAGAGCGGTGGGAGAGTTCGGGGCGACCATCACCCTCGCCGGGGCGACTTCAATGAAGACGGAGACGTTGCCGGTCGCCATATATCTCAGCTTGGCCACCGCCGACGTTGAGAAGGCGATAGCGGTGATCTGCGTCCTTATCCTGATAGCGGTGATCGTCTTGGTCGTCCTCAGGCGGGTAGCCAATAGGGTGTACCGGATATGATCGTGATCAAGAATCTCTCAGCCGATTTAGGCTCTTTTCATCTGAAGGATATTGAATTGTCCGTCGTCAAGGGGGAGTATTTCGTGGTTCTGGGACCGACGGGGTCCGGGAAAACCGTTCTTCTCGAGTGCATGGCAGGGCTCCATCGTATCCGCAGAGGGGAGATATGGATAGACGGGAGCGATGTAACACACCTTGCACCTGAGGATAGACAAGTGGGCTACGTCCCCCAGGATTACGTCTTATTTCCCTTCTTGAACGTATTCGGCAATATAGCCTTTGGGCTCAGGCGGAACAGACGTTCCCAAAACGATATAAAGGCGCGGGTGGATACCGTAGCCAATCTGATGGGCATTTCACACCTGCTGAGTCGTTCCCCCCGCTCCCTGAGCGGAGGGGAAAAGCAGAGGGTCGCCCTCGCCCGCGCGCTCGCCCCCTCTCCTAACCTTTTGCTCTTGGATGAACCGTTGAGCTCTCTGGACCTGCAGACATCCAAGTACCTGCGCCTGGAGCTGCGACGGATCCACGACGAGCTGGGGATAACCACGGTGCACGTCACCCACAACCAGATGGAGGCAGAGGAGATAGCTGACAGGATCGCCGTCCTGAACATGGGCAGGCTGGAGCAGGTGGGCGGGCCGGATGAGATCTTCTTCTATCCCAAAAATGAGTTCGTTTCCGAGTTTATCGGTACGCCCAACATCTTAGACTGTGACTTCTGCCGCAACCTCGGGCAGGGACTGGTGGAGGTTCATTGCGGCGGGATAGTCTTGATCATCCCGCACGATGGGAACTCGGTTCATCGGATCGCCCTGTTCCCGAGGGATATCTATATCTCCAAGACCATCCCCCCGGGGCCTGAGGTAAACAGGGTCAGGGGGATCATCTCCAGGACGAAGATCTCCCCGACCTCGGTGCGGCTGGCCGTCAAGGTTGGGGACAACGAGCTTCTCACGGAGATGCCGCACCATATCTTTGAGTCCATGGGGCTGGAGGTGGGGCAAAAGGTCTTTCTGATCTTGAAGTTGCGGAGGATAAAGGTCTATGAAAACAAGGCCGGGGGTTGATATTGCTGCCCTGAGGTGACGAATTATCACCTCCCGCCTTCTCCGGCTGGAGCGTTGGGGAGGAGCGGATCCTCGTTCATGCTTGACAATCCTCTCTTACAGCGCTACCCTCGAACCGAGAACGACTGTACATTGAAAGGCGGTCAATGCCCGTGCGGCGGCAGGGGGATGGTTTATGGAACGGACAGGGGTGCCAGGACTGAGGATAGGCGATATTGAGGCCAAGGTCCCGATCGTTCAAGGAGGGATGAGCGTCGGGATCTCCCTGTCCGGGTTGGCGGCCGCCGTGGCCAATGCCGGCGGTATCGGGGTCATCGGCGCTGCCGGCATCGGGATGCTCGAACCGGACTTCAGGACGAACTACCGGGAGTCGAACAAGAGAGCCCTGCGCAAGGAGATCGCAAGAGCCCGGAGCATGACCGATGGGATCATCGGAGTGAACATCATGGTGGCCCTGACGGACTTCGATGAACTGTTGCAGGTCGCTGTGGACGAGGTAGCGGATCTAGTTTTCCTCGGCGCCGGGCTTCCATTGAAGCTTCCGAGGACTCTGCCGCTGGACAGCTTGGATGAGGTCTCCACGAAGTTCGTCCCCATCGTCTCTTCCGCACGGGCGGCCACGATCATCTTCCGACATTGGGCGAAGCGCTACGGCCGCGTTCCCGATGCGGTGGTTGTGGAGGGACCGTTAGCAGGGGGGCATCTCGGGTTCAGAAGGGAGCAGATCGGGGATCCGGATTACAGGCTGGAGAATCTGGTCCCGTCGGTCATAGACGCGATCAAACCGTTTGCAGAGCGATTTGCCAGGGATATTCCCGTCATCGCCGCTGGCGGCATATTCTCGGGAGCGGACATTCACAGGTTCATCCGGTTGGGAGCACAAGGAGTGCAGATGGCGACCAGGTTCGTTGCCACCCACGAGTGCGATGCCTCCATGAAGTTCAAGGATGCCTATGTGCGGTGCGGCGAGGATGACTTAGTCATAATCGACAGTCCGGTTGGGCTACCGGGGAGGGCTATAAGAAACGAGTTCCTGGATGATGTGGCGAGGGGGATGAAAAAGCCGTTCCAGTGTTCCTGGAAGTGCCTGAAGACCTGTGACTACAGGAATTCGCCGTACTGCATCGCCCTCGCGCTGACCAACGCCAAGAAGGGGAACCTTGACGAGGGTTTCGCCTTCGCCGGGGCTAACGCCTACCGGGTGGATAAGATCATATCAGTCCAAGAGCTCATCGATTCCTTGATGGAGGAGTACCGGCGAGCGGAGCTGTCCCCATCGGAGTGAAGGATATCGCGGCTTTGCCGTTTCGGTGTCCGGGTTCTTGCAGCGTGCGTTTCTTTTTCATCCGACAACGAGGGCCTCTCCCCTTGACAGTGGAGGAGAAACATCGTATATTGACATTGTTATGATGTGCTGTCGAAAGCCTCATCTTTACCCGCGTAAGCGTACGGTGGTCGGGTAGCATCCCGAACCGTAGCTGCGTTTCCTTTTAATCACACACATTTTCAGCATACGGTCGGGAGTTAACCCGGCCGATTTTTCTTGGGACTATTCCATTCGCGTTCCTAATTAACTGAAGGCTAAAGGAAAAGAAGTTTTGAAAAAGGAAGGAGTGAAACTGTGAAGGAAATCAAGAAGGTAGTGTTAGCTTACTCTGGAGGATTGGACACTTCGGTCATCGTCCCGTGGCTTAAGGAAAACTATAAGTGTGATGTGGTCACGTTTACCGCCGATCTTGGGCAGGGATCGGACGAGCTGGCCGGATTGCAGGAGAAGGCCATCGCCAGCGGGGCGAGCAAGGCGTATATCGTGGACCTGCGCAAGGAGTTCCTCACGGAATACGTCTTCCCCACCCTGAAGGCCGGGGCCGTCTATGAGGGTGTGTACCTTTTGGGGACCGCGTTCGCGCGCCCCCTCATCGCCAAGCACATGGTGGAGGTGGCCGCGGAGGAGGGCGCAGATG
>JAJRTG010000069.1 GCA_024278395.1 Fidelibacterota bacterium
CCGTATCGAGATGAATATCGAGTTCATCGAAGCGTTGGAAGAGATGGCCAAGGAGAAAGGGATCACGCGTGAGGAGCTGTACGCGGCGATCCGTAAGGGCCTTGCTGCCGGCTATCAAGTGGAATATCACACCACCGCCCCAGTGGAGGTGGAGATCGATCCCCGCTCCGGGGACATTACAATAAACGGAGAGAGGATCGACAAGATCAACTTCGGTCGCATCGCCGCCAAGAAGGCGGAGGAGACGATCCGCCAGGAGATCACGCGCAAGCGACGTGAGTTCATCTACGAGCTCTACGCCAACCGCGTCGGAGAGATCATTACCGGGTCGATCCACCGCTTCGAAGGGAAGAATGTGTGGGTCAACCTGGGAGAGGCGGAGGCGCTCCTACCGGAGTCGGAGCGCATCCCAGGGGAGCGCTACCGCGCCGGCGGGCGGCTGCGCGCCTACCTCGTCTCCGTGGAGAAGACCCAAGGGGATCCGCGCATCATCGTCTCCCGCGCCCACCCGGAGTTCGTCCACCAGCTACTTCGCCTGGAGGTCCCGGAGATCGAAGAGGGGATCATCGTGGTGCGGAGGATCGCACGAGAGGCGGGACGGCGAAGCAAGGTGGTGGTGGAATCGCTCGATCCGAACGTCGATCCGGTCGGGACGTGCGTAGGAGCGGGCGGGGCGCGCGTGCGCGTGGTCACCCGCGAACTCGGCGGTGAGAAGATCGACTTTATTCGCCATAGCGACGATCTGGCTCAACTCATCAAGAACAGCCTCGAGCCGGCCTCCGTCATCTCGGTGGAGCTCGACGAATCGAACAAGAGCGCCAAGGTCCTCGTCCCGGACGACGAACTCTCGCTCGCCATCGGGAAGGGGGGGCAGAACGTCCGTTTGACCGCCAAGCTGGTCGGATACGATATCACCGTCACAAGCCCGAGTGAGGAGGCGGGGACCTGATCGGCGACGCTCGCTCACGATGAGAGAGACCAAGGAACGGATCTTCCGGAGGCTCTTCCGCCTCACCCGCTATTATGCATGGTGGGTGCTGATCTTCACCCTGCTCATAACCGGGGCAGGGACTTATTACATTCAGAACCTCCCGCTCCGCAGCTCCGCCCTTGACCTCCTCCCGCGCAACGACCCGTTGATCGACGAGTACCGCAAGAACGAGGCCTACCTCGCTCAAACGGACTACATCGCCCTCCTCCTCCGCCTTGAAAACCCCAAGGGTAAATCGACGAAGGAGCGCGAAGAGGCCCTCCTCGCCGCGGCGAAGAAGATCAAGAATGTCCTGGACGCGGACCCCGAGTTCGCTGAGGTGACGTACCTGGTCGAGCCCTCCCCGAAGATCCCGGATCAGTATCTTCTCCTCTACCAGCTCGACGCAGACAAGCTCGCCCGCATCGAGGCGAGCATAAACCTTGCCCGCCGCGCGATCGGCGGCGGGGAGCTCACCGCCCTTCCCCCGATCGACCTCAACACAGCCTATGAAGAGATCGAGAAGAAGTTCACAAGCGCCCTCTCCGGAGGGGAGGGCATCGGACTCGAGGGCATCTCCTCCCTCGATCAGGAGCTCTCCCAGCTCTCCGAGTTTAACCGGGCGATCATCGACGCGATCGATGGAATAGACAGGCTGGGCAGGGTGACGAGTGCGGTCCGTGATCTGACCGAGATCTTCACCCCGAGCCAGAAGGCGGTGGTGCGGAAACCGGAGGGCTTCTTCTCCGCCGATCGCACGTGTCTCCTGATGAACGTCCGTCCCCGTTACCCCTCCCAACGCGGGGTCGTCTACTGTACAGCGGTGACCAAGGCGTTGGAACGGGACCTCGCCTCGATCAGCCTGCCCGGTATAAGCGTGGGAGCAACCGGACCGTACGTGTTCAACGCCGAAACGAACGCCATGGTGAACGCGGACATGCGGCGCACCACGATCATCTCCTCGGTGGGGGTGTTCCTGATCTTCTTCATCGCATTCGGATCTTTCTTCTACAGTGTGATAACACTGATCCCTCTTGTGATCAGCCTGATCCTCACCATGGCCTGGGCCAAGTTCGCGGTGGGGGGGTTCAACCTGATCACCTCGTTCCTCCCGGCGCTGGTCCTCGGGTTGGGGATCGACTACGGGATCCACCTCATCTCGCGTTACGCGGAGGAAAGGCAGAAGGGGAGCTCGTTGAACCGCGCCCTGTACACGGCGATCATGCGCAAGGGAGACGCCTCCCTTGCTGCAGCGGTTACCACCTCGCTCGTCTTCATGGGGCTTCTCACCTCCCGCTCCCGCGCCCTGTTCGAGATGGGGGCGATCACGAGCGTGGGGGTGCTTATCTCGTTCACCACCACCATCCTCCTCATCCCCACCTTCCTCACCCTCGCCCACTTCCTCTTCCGGTTCCACCACCACGAGCGGGTGATCAATTACGCCCCCCACTTTGCGCGCTATTTTCGATTCGTATCCGGGAAGGGGCGGGCGATCTTCACCATCGTCTGTATCCTCACATTCTTCGTCACCTTCCAGGCGGCCCACACCAGGTTCCAGTTCTCGAGCAGAGACCTCGTCCCCCATGTAAAGAGCCAGGAGGTCTTAGACGATATCCTCGACCACTTCGGAGCAGGCGGTACAAAGGTGGGTAACTACTTCACCTTCTTCGCCAAATCGGAGGATGAGCTGAACGAGATAGTCGCACACCTCTCCAAGAGCAACCTGGTGGAAGCGGTGGAGTCGGCGCGCGACCTACTCCCGGTGAACCTCGCGGAGCAGCAGCAGATCTTAAAGAGCTTGAACATCTCCTCCTACATCAAGCAGCTCTCCCTCCTGGACAAGAGCATCACCGACCGGAATGAAACCTCGGTCAAGATACGCACGCTCCTCGCCCAGTTCTCCCTCCTGCAGTATCTCGCCCTCCTGAACGGTGAGGAAGGGATCGCGCAAAAGGGTCGGGAGATCCAGTTCGAGCTGCGCCAGATCCAAGAGAAGCTCAAGACGATCGACGTAAAAGCGGCGCACGAGCAGATCACCGCTCTGGAACAGGCTCTGCGCACCCTCGACCAGAACCTGCGCCAGCTCCGGGATCTCCCCCCGATCAGCACGCTCCTGCGCGACATCCTGAAGAGCCTCCCCACCGGGATTCGGGCCCGCTATCTCACCGCGGACGGGGAATACATCATCCAAGCGCGGATGAGCCCGGCGATCTACGAGCCGGACAACCTGAAGGCGTTCGATGCATACGCCGCCTCCTTCGCCAAGCACTACTTCGGGATGCCGCTCGTCACAGCGGAGCTCGAGCGTAACATGAAGCATGACTTCGCCGTCTCGACCCTCCTGGCCGTCATCCTAATCGGGATTACGCTTTGGCGGAGTATGGGCGGGGGGCTGCGGGCGCTGCTCGCCAGCTCCCCTCTCATCCTCGGCTACATATGGATGCTCGCCGGGATGCGCCTAATCGGGATCACCTTCAACTTCATCAACATCACCATCTCGCCGCTCCTGATCGGGGTCGGGGTGGACAACGGGATCCACCTCATCCACCGTTACCTCGAAGAGAAGGCCATCGATCCCGAAGGGGCGATAGAGCGGACCGGACAGAAGACCGCCCTGGCGTTGATCGTCACCTCGTTCACCACGATGCTCGTGTTCGGAAGTCTTCTCATCGCCCGCACCCCGGGGCTGCGCCTGCTCGGGGATTCCGCCCTCCTCGGAATCGGGTTCACCCTCTTGTTCAGCCTCCTCTTCCTCCCCGCCGCCCTGCGCGTTCTCGGGAAACGGGTATAATGGAAAGGCTCGATGAAGCGAAGAGGAGTGACATAAGATGATTGGATATATTGGCCTTGGTGTTGGGATCATCGCCGCAGTGGCACTCGGATACCTTCTCGGGCGCATCCCGCGCACAAAGAAGGAAGAGGAGATCATCGCCGCCGCGCAGGAGGAAGCGGAGCAACTGAAGCGGGAGAAGCTTCTCGAGGCCCGCCAGCAGATCCAGGAGATGCGCGAGGAGCTGGAGGAGCGGGCGAAGCGCCGCGAGGAGGAGCTCGCGCGCATGGAAGAGAGGATCCTTCGGCGCGAGGACCGGCTGGGGAAGAAATCAACGTACCTCGAGAAGATCGAGGACTCCCTCCGCGCCGACGAGGAGGAGCTGGAGCGGCTGAAGAAGGAGGGGGAACGGCTCCTCGCCGAAGAGAAGGCGCAGCTTGAGAGGATCGCCGGCTGGACCGAGAAGGAAGCGCAGGAACACCTGCTTAAGCTGGTCGAGACGGAATCGCAGCGCTTCTTCTCGCGCAAGGTCGAGGAGGTGGAGCGCCGGGCGAAGGAAGAGGCGCAGCAGCGGGCGGCCCGGATCATCGCCACGGCGGTGCAGCGCTACGCCGGGGAGTACATCGAAGAGAACGCGGTCAGTTCCGTCCCTCTCCCGTCGGAGGAGTTCAAGGGAAGGATCATCGGCCGGGAAGGACGGAACATCAAGACGTTTGAGGCGCTCACCGGGGTGGAACTCCTCGTAGACGACACCCCGGAGATGGTGGTGCTGTCGAGCTTCCATCCCCTGCGCCGCGAGATCGCCCGCCTCGCCCTCACCCGTCTGATCGAGGACGGCCGCATCCACCCGGCACAGATCGAGGAAAAGATCCAACGGGCCAAGGCGCGGCTAGCCGACCAGATCAGGGAAGAGGGGCGCAAGGCCGCATTCGACCTGGGGATCGATCTTCATCCCGAATTGAGCGCCCTCCTCGGCCGGCTGAAGTACCGCACCAGCTACGGGCAGAACCAGCTCGCCCATTCGATTGAAGTGGCGTGGATCGCCAAGATGCTCGCCGAGGAGCTGAGGACCGATCCGTTGAGCGCGAAGCGCGCCGGGCTCCTGCACGATATCGGAAAGGCGGTTGACCATGAGGTCGAGGGACCGCACGCCCTGATCGGAGCCGACCTCGCCCGCCGCTACGGCGAAAAGCCGGTGGTCGTGCACGCGATCGCCGCCCACCACGAGGATGTGGACCCGGAGAGCGTCCTCGACGTCATCATCCAGGCGGCGGACACCCTGTCAGCGGCCCGGCCCGGGGCGCGGCACGAGACGTTCGAGCGGTACATTCAGCGACTCAAGGACCTGGAGGCCCTGTGCCGCTCCTTCCCCGCGGTTCAGGAGGCGTACGCCCTGCAGGCCGGACGGGAGGTAAGGGTGATGGTCCATCCCGACCGGGCGAGTGACGAGGTGGCGGCGAAGCTCGCCTACGACATCGCCCGCGCGATCGAGGAGGAGCTCAACTATCCAGGAGAAATAAAGGTGAACGTCATCCGTCAGACCCAGTTCACCCAGAGCGCGAAATAAGGAGGGAAAAGATGGAACAGCTTCTTAAAGTCTCATCGCACTCTGATCCGAGCGCGACCGCGGGAGCGATCGCCAACGGGATCCGTGAAGCCGGAGAGGCCCATCTGCAGGTGATCGGCCCGCGCGCGGTGAACCAGGCGGTGAAGGCGGTTGCCATCGCCCGCGGGTACTTGGCGACGAGCGGGATCGACCTCTACTTCACCCCCGGGTTCGCCAGCGTCCTGATCGGAGAGGACGAGAAGACGGCGATCCACTTCGCCATCCGGCCCCGCTTCCCTCTTCACCGTCAGGACCGTCAGGAGGAAGAAGAGAAAGAGCAGTAGAGGGAATCTTGCCCATCGCCAGCGGACCAGGTACCATCTCCGCGCGATTGATTTTTAAAGGAGTGACTTTTCTATGTATCAGTTCTTTTTGCGCTATCGGAAGGGAATCATCTGGGCGATCGTCATCGCCTTCCTCCTCGGAGGAGTTGGACTGTTCGGACTGAACCAGGCGGGTGTCCTGCGGCACTCCTCCCCGGCAGAGGAGGCGAGCGTTGTCGCAACCGTAAACGGAACCAAGATTACCCGCGACGCCCTGACCCAGGCGACGACCAACCTGCAAAAACAGTACGAGCAGTACTACAAGCAGTTCGGACAGGACACGAGCGCCCTCTTCACCGGTGCGCACGGCGCCCTCCTCCACCTGCAGCTGGAGGCGCAGGCCATGCAAAACCTGATCCAGGAGGCGCTCCTCGCCCAACAGGCGAAGAAGTACCGCATCTCCGTGTCCAAACGCGACATCGAAGACGGGTACAACAAGCAGTACAACGACCTGCTGAAGAAGTACAACATCACCGAGGAACAACTGGCGGCCTACCTCCAATCGCAGGGGCAGACCCTCAAGGAATTCCAGAAGCAGCTGCGCGACTCGGTCGCTCGACAGCTACGCGACCGCGCTCTGCAGGAGAAGGTGGTCGGACCGATCAACCCCACCGACGACGAGCTTGAGGCGTACTTCGAGAAGAACATCTCCCGGTATGAGACCCCGGAGGAGATCCGCGCCTCGCACATCCTGGTATCCGACAAAGCCACGGCGGAGAAGATCCTGAAAGAGCTGAAGAACGGCGCCGATTTCGCCGAGCTGGCGAAGAAGTACTCGCAGGACTCATCGAATAAGGATAAGGGAGGGGACCTCGGCTGGTTCTCCCGCGGGAAGATGGTGCCGGAGTTCGAGGATGCGGCGTTCGCCCTCAAGAACGTCGGGGATATCAGCGGTATCGTGAAGACATCCTACGGGTACCACATCATAAAGCTCACCGGGCGGAAGCCCGCCCACACTCCGACCCTGGATGAGGTGAAGGACCAGGTGCGGGAGGACTACATCAAGGACGAAACCAACAAGCGCTTCTCCGATTGGTACAAGGGCATCTATGACCAATCGCAGATCATCATCAAGATCCCCGAGGTGGACGCGTACATAAAGCAGCAGAAGGACCTCGACCAGGGGCTCGCCGCTTTCGAGAAGATTCAGAAGGAAGGAACCTCGAGCGACCCCTACATCTCCTACTACATCGGCCGCATCTACGAGACGAAGATGAGCAAGGCCGAGCAGGACAAGAAAGCCCTTGAAGACAAGAAAGACCAGACAGACGCCGATAAACAGAAGATCGCCGATCTGGATAAAGAAATCGCGGACTATAAGCAGAAGGCGCTCGCCGCCTACATGACGGCCCTGAACGAGGTCGATCCGGACGAGGACTTCCTGAACCGAGTCCTCACCCTCAATCCGGACGATGTGACCGCCCTGTACCTCTACGGAAAGCTCCTCGCTGAGCGGGGAGACACCCTGGGAGCGGACATGCGCTTCCACCAGGCGATCAACAAGGATCCCAAGTACGTACCCGCCTACATCGGCTCCGGGGACATGGCGGTGAAGGAGAAGGTGTACGACGCAGCGATCAAGCAATACAAAAAGGCCCTGGAACTTAAGCCGAACGATGTGTCCGTGATGATCAAGCTCGCTGCGGTCTACCTCATCACCGACAAGCTCGACGACGCAGAGGCGCTCCTCAAGCAGATCGAGAAGATCAACCCGGAGAACACCCAGCTGATCATCGATCAGGGCGACCTCGCCTACAAGCGGATGCTCGCGGCGATAAAGGAGCGCGACGCCCTGAAGGCGAAGGGGTCCTTGACAGCGGATGAGCAGAAGAAGCTC
>JAJRTG010000070.1 GCA_024278395.1 Fidelibacterota bacterium
GGATGCGATCGACCTCCGCCTCGGGCAGAGGATCTCCCGGACGCAGTTCGCCCGCGCGATCGAGCTGTGGGAGTCGGACACCCCTGTCCCGGGGACCGGGGGAGAAACCCTCGCCCTCCCGGACCTCGAGAGGATCTTCGCCCATTACGAGACGTGCACCCCCGTCGATGCTCCCCTGCCGCTCACTTACGAGCCGGGGCTCAAGGCGGTGCGCACGATCACCACCTTCCTCCCCAGCCACACCCTCCTCCTTCCCCGCGGTTGCCTCGATCCGGGTCCGGACGCCCGCAGGTTCCTGGTCACGGTGGAGATCACCGCGGAGCACGACGCGTACGGGGTGGGGGTGCAGGAGTGGCTGCCGACGGGATGGCGCGTCCTTCAGGTGGAGAGCGACGGGTTCCTCTACCGCGGCTCCCACACCGAATGGTTCTATCCCAGGCGGCTCGCCGCCGGTGAGAGCATAAAGCTGGTCTACCAAGTGGAAGCCGCTCCCGCCCCGCCGGCGAGCCCGGATTGCCGGAACGGATGCTGCGGTGAGGACATGCAGCTTGTGGGAACGGTCTCAAGCGCCCTCGGCTGCGGCGAGTACGCCGTGACCGGCGAGGACACGGTACATCTCTGGCAATGCCTTCCGGTGATCCTGGCCATCTCCCGCTGGGACGTGGCGGACGACACCCTGGATGTCACCCTTTCCGACAACATCTCATTCCCCCAGGTGCAGCGCGCGGTCGCGTTCTGGCAGCAGAGCGAGGCCGTCCCGTACACGTGCGGATACACGGTCGGCTACGAGACCCTGAAGGCGATCGTCGCCCACTGGCTGAACGACGTCCCCGTGACCAAGGAGCTGGCTACAGCGAGCCGCGGTCCGACCGCTCCCGGGAAGGCCCCGGACGATTCCTACGAATGGCTCTGCCAGATGAAGGAGCGCCAACCGGCGGCGGATTGGGTGGGAGAGAGCATCGTCCCTGCGGCCGTGGACGCCGGACCGGATCAGGTCCTCACCTGTACCGCTCCCGAGGCCACCCTCAGGGCCACCGTCTCGGGGGGGATCCCGCCGTATTCGTTCATCTGGCAGGACTCTTCCGGAAAGATAATCGGGACAACCCAGGGGATCACGGTCGATCGGCCGGGAACCTACACCGTGAGGGTCAAGTCCTGTCAAGGGGACGCCGGAAGCGATTCCGTAACCGTAACCCAGGATATCATCCCCCCGGTGGTCGATGCCGGCCCGGACAAGTTCCTCACCTGCACGTCCAAGAAGGCGTACCTGCGCGCCACTATCAGCAAGGGAAGCCCTCCGTACACGATCCGCTGGACGGACGCCCGCGGGGAAGAGCTGGGGACGACCGCAGAGATCACGGTCGAGCTCCCCGGGGTCTACACCGTCACGGTCACCGGCGCGAACGGCTGCACCGCGAGCGATACGGTCAGGGTGATCGAGGCGATCGCTCCGCCCCAGGTGGACGCCGGACCGGATCGAGTCTTGACCGACGATATCGACGAGGTCACCCTAGATGCGACGGTGACCGGCGGAACCCCTCCCTACAGCTACGAGTGGACGAACTCGTCCGGGGAGGACATCGGGAATACGGAGGACATAGCGGTCAGCGCCCCCGGCACCTACACCCTGACCGTCACCGGCGCGGACGGGTGCACGGCCTCCGACAGCGTGACGGTGAGCAAGGAGTAGGCCCGCACTCAATCCGCAAGGTTACGAGCCCGAGCAGACGGCTTGAGACGGGCCTCCAACCATGCTTCGACATCCCTTAGCACTCGTTCATGCTCGGGTTCGTTGTAAATCTCATGATAGAGCCCTTGATAGACCTTGATCGTCTTGTCCGCGGAGCCTATCTCCTCGTACAGGGCCCGCGCGCCGTCCGGATCGACCATCACATCGGCACCGCCCTGAAGGATCAAAAGAGGTATTGTTATCCCGGCAGCGGCTTCCCTAAGGCGCAGGATGGCCTTCAACAGCTCGTCCGCCAATCGCGCGGTTGTCCTTCCAGTGTACACCAGGGGATCACCGACGTACGCGCGTACGACATCCGGATCACGCGAGACCCCCCGGGCGTCCAGGCTGGCTACCCCGACTCGGGGCGCCAATCGGGAGAGGATGCGGCTCAGCACGACGGTGATCGGTAAAACGTTGTCGGGGATCTTGAACGGGACACCGGATAGGACCGCCCCTGCCAACTCGGTCTGGTGCCGGAGGAGAAATATCCCGCCGATCAGGGCGCCCATGCTGTGCCCGACCAAGAACACGGGCCTATCCGGCTGCCAACCGCGGACCTTCCCGAGGTAACGGCTGAGCACGTCCGTGAAGTCCTCGAACCGCTCCACGTAGACGCGCCTGCCCGCGGACCTTCCGTGACCGGGGTGATCGAGGGCGTAGACGGCATAACCGCGCGGCACGAGGTAGCCAACGAGGTTCGCGTAGCGTCCGCTGTGCTCCGCCAGGCCGTGGCTGAGCAGAAGAACCGCCCGCGGCTCCCCGTCCGGGAGCCAGTATTGATAGTAGATCTCAACCCCGCGGACCCCTGGAAAGAACCCTTCCTTGTGTTCCATCCTCCCCCTTCGATGCGCCGTTTCGGAGGCCATTGTACCACAACATTGGGGCCAAGACGGCACGGAGGCGGATTTCGCGCGACAAACCGAGGGGTCCAGTAGGCGGGTACCGGAACGGCCTTTCACCACAAGCGCTTGTTCGACCGTTGAAGGGGAATACGCCCGAAGGGACTCGAACCCCCAACCCCCGGTTCCGAAGACCGGTGCTCTATCCAGTTGAGCTACGGGCGCAAAAGAGAAGGGTGGGAGGAGCGATGGGACTCGAACCCACAACCCCTGGGACCACAACCCAGTGCGCTAACCAATTGCGCCACGCTCCCCATCCAATACCTACGCCCGGGAGGATTCGAACCTCCGGCCGACGGCTTAGAAGGCCGTTGCTCTGTCCACTGAGCTACGGGCGCATACATCACTCATCGGCGTAGCGGAAGACGGGAATCGAACCCGCGTCACTGGCTTGGAAGGCCAGCGCTCTACCATTGAGCTACTTCCGCGAATCCTTGTCGGAGAGGCCGGATTCGAACCGGCGACCTCAGCGTCCCGAACGCTGCGCGCTGACCAAGCTGCGCCACTCTCCGACGAACCCTTCCTAGTCCCCCAGCGTCACGAACATGGTGCTTCCGTTCCGCAGGATGGTGAACATCGGGTTCGCATTATCATCCATCCCGGAGACGATCTTATTCCAATCGTCGACCGATTTGATCGGCTGCAGATCGATCTCCAGGATCACATCATCCTGCTCCAACCCGGCCCAGTCGGCCCTGCTGCCGGGCTCAACCTTGATTATGACAACTCCTTGGGTCGATTGCAATCCCAGGCGCTGGGCGACGGCCGGGGTGACCGGTCCCACAGTGAGGCCGAACTTCTGTATCGCTTTGGTCCCGGTCGTGGGAACAGTTTTCCCGTAAAGCTCCTCCTCACTCGGCCGCTCACCCAGGGTGACGGCGATGTGTATCGTCTTCCTGCTGCGCACGACCGTGAGGTCGACCGTCTTCCCTACCGGCTCACCGGTGATAATCCTCTCGAGGTCGGCCGCTGACTTCACCTGCTCCTGATCGACA
>JAJRTG010000071.1 GCA_024278395.1 Fidelibacterota bacterium
AGCCCGAATGGAAGTACCGACCGACTCGACCTACCTCATCGAGGAGTCCGCGGTGGCGCTCCTGCGCCGCCGGGTGGAGCTTCGCGGGGAAGGGGTCCGCCTCCTCGGGGTGGGGGTGGGGAACCTCGTCGAGGTGGAAGCCCGCCAGCTTCCCCTGTTCGGCGGAAAGACCGAGGCGCTCGACCGCGCCCTCGACCGCCTGCAGGAGAGGTTCGGAGAGGACCTCGTGCGCCGGGGCGGGTGACGGACATCCCTCACCCGGGAACGGGAAGGAGTCGATGGCGAAGCCGTGCGAGTCCCGCTATCCTGGAGACGGAGGTGAGCGCAGGTGAAGCGTTATCTTTTGTGGATCCCGGTCTTATTCGTCCTTTCCCTCGGTGCAGCGGGGATGCCCCTATGCAACTATCACGCCCCGGTGAGCGACCTTGCCAGCCTGGGGATGAACTTCTCCTACCACTACTACAACGATCCCTACGGCCTTCAGGATCGGGACATAAACGCCGGAGAGCTGCAGATCCACTACACCCATTTCTACGACTCCCCGGATTTCGGGTACGATTTCGCAGCGAAAAACGACATGACGATCTCGGTCCTTTCCCTCTCATCCTACGCGGCAAACGTGGACGGGAGCGTGAAGCGCTACCTCTCGCCCGACCGGAACTTCTTCGGGTTCGCCGGGGCCTCCGGCAAGACCGCATCCTCCTACGAAACGGTCGGGATCTCCGTGAACCTGGGGCTTGGATACGGGAGGTTCGCCGACGTCACCCCGCTCGCCAAGGCGATGGAGATCGATTCCTACCTCGTACGCCGGGGGAGCCTCAGCGATCACCTCTCCGACATCGATCTCCAGGCCCTGGCCCACGAGATCGACAACGCCGCCACCTACGACACGACCGCCGACCTCCTCGCCGCGCTGCAGGAGATCGTCGAGGGGAGCGGGCTGGTGAAGCAGGGAGGGCTGGACGCCCTCGATATCTCCGAGATGTCGGAGATCATCGCGGATAACACCCATTCCCGCTACTGCGGCGGTGAGGTGAGGCTCGGGCTGAGTTACGAGATCATCGATCCGATGGGAGGGCCGAACGATCTTCTCGCCACCGCCGCCTTCAACTACGCGTTCACCACCACCCCGAAGGCGCAGTTCCTGGTGCAGGGGAGCATCACCGGCTCGTACGACATCGCAAGCAATCACGAGCTCTCCCTGACGACAAGCTACGATTACGTGATCTCGGATTTTCTGAGCCTGGCCGCAGCGTACACCTTCTCCCAGGCGGCCTACGGCGGGGAACCATCGAACTCGCACGTAATCTCGCTCGACTTCGAGTTCACCCCGATAAAGACCGCCCGTATCACCCTCGAGGTGCGGCTCTCCCATGAGCCGTACTACCTGGAATGGAGCCAGGAGGTGCGCTTAAGCATCGGGATGGATCTCCTGTAGGGAGGAGATCACCGCCCGCATCAGGGAATCGCAGACCAGCCCCCGCGCCTCATCGAGCGGGAAGAACCGCGCCTCCGCGATCTCGTCCGGATCCGGATCCGGCGTCCCACCGAGCGTGATCCGATAGAAGAGCATGATCCAATGCAGGCGGCTCTCCTCCCCGAGCTTCGCCCGCACGTCGATCAACTCATCTATCGCGGCTTCGACCCGAAGCTCCTCGCGCACCTCGCGGATGAGCCCTTCGGCCGGGGATTCGCCGAACCGGACGAACCCGCCGGGTAGAGACCAGAGGCCCGCGGTGAACCCGCGGCTCCCCTTGACCAGGAGGATGTCCCCCCCGTCCCGGATTGCGATCCCCTCGACCACCACCCGCGGCATGGTGGCGTGCACCGCCTTCCGCACAAGGGGCGATACATCGGCTCGGTGGACGAGCGCATCCTTGCCCGGCCATTCCCGGGGGAAGCGGGAAATCCGCGGAACGGCGAAGACCGCGGGGGGATCGGTCGCAAGCGGAGCGATCTCATCGATCGGGAAAGGCACCTCTCCCTCATCCGGAAGATCGAGCACTCCGGCGTGCTCCACGAGGAAAACCCTCCCGTCCGTCTCGATGTAGTAACGCGTCATGCCGTCATTGTACCCAAGGGAGGGAGTGGGGCAAACAGCGCGTAGAAATCTTTTAGGATGGCCACTTCCAGCTTGTCTCTTGACAGAAGGAAAATTTCGTGCTATATATCTAAACGTTTAGTCTAACCGTTTAGATATGACGACGATAAGAGACGTAGCACGGAAGGCGGGGGTTTCGGTGGCGACGGTCTCGTACGTGATCAACGGGACCCGGAACGTCGCTCCAGAGACGGCGGCGCGGGTGCGCGCGGCCATGGAAGAACTGAATTATCATCCCAATGCGGTTGCTCAGTCGCTGCGCACCCGCTCTACCCACGTCATCGGCGCGGTGATCTCCGATATCAGCAACCCGTTCTTCGCCACCCTCATCAAGGGGGCGGAAGACTGCGCGCGGAAGAACGGCTACAGCCTCCTCATCTGCAACACGAGCGAGAAGCTGGAGAACGAGCTCGTCTACCTTCAGCTTCTGTCCCGCAAGCGGGTGGACGGGATGATCATCGCCCCAACTGGAAAAAACGACGCGCTGATCAAGGACCTCATAGAGCGGGGGATGCAGATCGTGCTCATCGACCGGAAGATGGAGGGAGTCTCCGCCCCGGCCGTGCTGTCGGAGAACGAGCAAGGGGCGTATCAAGCGACCCGCTACCTCCTCGACCATGGACATCGCCGAATCGGGATCGTCCTCGGACTGCCACATGTCTCCACCACCACCGAGCGGCTCCTGGGTTATCGCCGCGCTCTCGCCGAGGATGGGATCGCTGAGGATCCGTCCCTGATCGTGTACGGCCATTCCCAGGTGGGAGGGGCACGGGAGGCGTCCGTGAAGCTGCTCAACCGTCCGGATCGTCCGAGCGCGGTGTTTGCCACAAACAATCTGATGACCATCGGTCTGATGACGGCAATCCACGACCTCGGACTGCGGTGCCCACGGGACGTATCGGTGATCGGATTCGACGATTTTGACTGGGCGGCCGCGTTCGAGCCGCCGCTTACGACCGTGGCTCAAGACCCTTACCTAATCGGGGAAAGAGCAGTGGAGATCCTGTTTGCAAATCTGAATCAAGCTCATCGCTCTACACCTGAAATCAGGATTCCAACACGGTTCTTGCCACGCGGTTCCGTACAAAAACTGTAATAATCCAATTAAAGGGGAGGTGATAAATGAGCTGTAGACGCCGATAGAAAGCAAAGGAAGAAGCATAAAGGCCGCAAGCAGCAAAGATAAGGAGGTCAAGCGATGAAAAAAGGCTTGCTTTTGGCGCTGGTTTTGGTGGCAATGCTCATCCTGATGGTGGGATCGAGCTACGCTGATGAGGGAACCAAGACGCTGTACGTCAACGGCCATCCAATGTTCCTCGGACTGGCCGCTCACTCGGTGCGAAACGTATGGGAGGATCTGTACGTCAAGGCGTTCAACTGGTACTGCGCCGATCTGGGAATTCGCTCCACCTGGACAGAAGCGGGGTACGACACCGCCACCCAGATCACCCAGGCTAAACGGCTCATCGACATGGGGATCGACGGGCTCATCATCTCCCCGTGGGACGTCAAGGCCCTCAGAGTGGTAATGGACTACGCGAAGGAACACGGCGTTCCCGTGATCTGCACCAACACCGTCGTGGACAGCGATTATCCGCTGATGTTCGTCGGATACGGTGCGAAACAGGGCGGAGAGCAGCTCGCTCAGAAGATCGTGGAGTACCTGCGGGATAAGGTTGAGCCGATCGGAGAGGTGAAGGGAACTGTGCTCGAGCTCTCATCCGGACCGGGAACCTCCGAGGACATCATGCGCGGAGGGGGATTCCACGAGGTTATCGATCAGTACCCCGACGTAAAAGTGATCACCCAAGTCGCTGGATCCGACCGGGCGAAGGCGAAGACCGTCACCCTGAACGTGCTCCGCAGCGGAACGAAAATCGATGCCGTCTTCGCGCAAAACGGATCTATGGCGTTGGGAGCCGACGAGGCCCTGAAGGATGCCCCCGGGATTACCCCCAAGGATGTGTTCATCGCCACCGTGGACGCCTTTCCGCAGATCCTCGATGAGATCGGGGCCGGGAACATCGATGTGGCTGTAGACCAGACCCCGCAGTTCTACAATCCGATCGCCGTCCACTATATGGTCCAGTATCTGGAGAAAGGCCCGTCCGCGTTACCACAGATTGGCCAGACGATCACCGCCGACCAGCTGCAGCCGTATCTCGATACAGGCGTGCAGCATGCGGGTCTCGATCCTTGGAAGGTGCCCATGTGGGCCCCGGCTCAGATCCGCCACATGACCGAGTACAGCAGCGACATCACGCACGACTACATCTGGTTCCAGACGAACGCGGTGCTGGTAACCAAGGACAATTACAACAGCCCGCTTCTCTGGGGTAACTTCCCGCTTCCCGGTTGGTAGAGGAGGTCCATGCCCTGACGGCGTGACCGTGGTTCGGGCCATCGGGTCGGTGGCCGGCTCGATGGCCCGATCAAGGTTAAAAATGAGGTTAATTCGATGAAGCCGCAAATAAACACACGCGTAAAGGTCTTCGTAGTCGATAACTTCATCTGGTTCATAAACGCCGGCCTTTATATCCTGTTTATGATCTTGAACCCGCGGGGGTTCCTTACGGTCCACAATGTGGAGTTCATCTTGTACGTAAGTTCGATGCTCGGCTTCCTGGTCCTCGGCGAGGCGCTTGCCATGATCACCGGAGGGATGGACCTCTCTCTCGCCCAGAACGCAGGGTTGTCGGCGATGGTCGGTGGATTCATCCTCGGGGTGATGGCGCCAAATGTCCCCGGATGGGTTGGGGTGTTCATCGTGCTGATCGCCGGAACGGCGTTCGGAGCGGTGAACGGTCTACTGGTGGGAAAGCTGAAGTATAATGCGTTCCTCGCCACTTTGGGAACGTTCATTGTATTCGACTGGGCCACATTCTGGATCCGCCGGGGGGCGATCGTAAACCTTCCCGCCTCGTTCCTCGCCCCGGGGAACGAAACGATAGGTGGGGTACACATCGCCATATTCCTATTTTTGTTCATGGC
>JAJRTG010000072.1 GCA_024278395.1 Fidelibacterota bacterium
ACGACCCGCCGCAGGTACTTCACTTCCTCGGCCAGGACCCGCTCCAGGTCGCAGGCGAAGTCGACCGCGTCGAGCGATGCTTGCGAGATCAATTGCTCAAGAAATTCATCTCGTTCCATGCTTCGATCTTCCCCGACCAGGTACGATCAGGGGAAGGACACCTGGCTGCCACGCAGGGGAACTCCCCGCCGTCCCCAAAAGAAACGCGGGCGGGGATCTCACGCCCCTCCCGCTGAATCTTCACGTCGACCGACGGCTAGAGCTTGATCTCGATCTTGGCCTCCGCCTTCATCTTGTCGAACCAAGCGTTCCAGACATCCGCCTTGGCCTGGCTCAACAGGCTGTCCCGGATCTTATCGTGCACTTCGGAGAGCGGCTGGAGGGTCCCATCATCATTCGTATAGTTATCTTGATGATCGTTGTAGTAGGCCGTGATCTCGTCCTCCGTCACGGCGGCGTCCCTGGTGATGAGGTCATGGAGCCCGGCCACGAGAAGCTGCTCACGAACATTGTTGGCTAGGTTCGCCTTGTACTCATCCAGTGAGGAGCCCCGCTTTTTGAGGATATCATCGATCTGCTCCAGGGTGAGCTGATTCTGCTGCATGATCTGATTGAGCTGTTCGGTCACCTGCTGATCGATCTTCGTCTCGTCGACCGGTACCGCCAGCGCCTTCGCCTGCTGGACCAGAAGGCGGTTGTTGATCAGCTGATCGAGGACCGTGCGCTGGTAGCGGTCGATGAAGCTCTTCCCCTCATCGGTGGTGAACAGCAGCTCCACGAAGAGGTAGTGGCTGTTGAAGAGCGACTGAACGATTTGACTCAATTGAGAAGCGGTGTTGAGTGTCTCCTTGGTGATCACCTCGCCGTTCACAATCGCCGCGATCGTCTGAGAGGCGGTCTGGGTCGTCTCCTGCGGAAAGGCCGTTACAGCAAGCGCCAAAAGCGCCAGTAAGACAAGGATTCCTATACGGTTCAAAGAATGCCCCCTTAAAGGTTTGATGAACGATCCTCCATCATTCCAGCCGCCTTTTCAAGTGAACGCCACGCCAATGCGGATGGTCTCCCGGTTAAAGCTCGAATGAAACCGAGCGAGTCGGCCTCTGGACCCACAATTTGCTCAAGCATTCTTCACCGGAAACCCATCCCCGGGAAGTACGATATAAAATCTGAGTTCAATCGAGGGAGTTGAGTAATGAGAAGGCTCCGGTTGCCGGAATCCGCGTTTATCAAGCGCTTTTTGCTCTCCTTCCTCGTCTTCGCGGCGCTGCTCGCCGGCATAAACGCGCTCTTCCATCACCTCGGGGCAAGCTACCTGCGCTCCTCGTTCAGAACGGAAGAGGCCCATAACGTGCAAATGCGGAAGGATGCGATAACAAACCAGTTCGAAGCCATCGTCTCCGATCTGCTGTACCTGGCCGATCAGAACGAGCTACACAGCATGCTCGAAACCGGGGACGCACGCCACCGGGCCAGCCTCGCTCGGGAGTTCGTTGCGTTCTCCGACAAGATGGGAATCTACGACCAGATAAGGGTTTTGGACGAGACGGGGATGGAGGTCGTCCGGGTCAACCGCGAAGACGGAGCCGCCGCCCCTGTGCCCGAGGACAGGCTCCAGTACAAGGGGGATCGATACTACTTCCGCGCGGCGTTCGCGCTCCCCCGCGGGCGGGTGTACGTATCGCCGTTCGACCTGAACGTCGAGGAAGGGAGGGTGGAGCTCCCGCCCAATCCCGTCATCCGATTCGGGACCCCCATCTTCGACAGCACCGGCAGGAAACGGGGGATCGTGATTCTAAACCTGCTCGGAGACGAACTGATCCGTCAATTCAACCGGATCAGAGCCAATCCGGAAGCCCAACTCATGCTCTTGAACCGAGACGGTTTCTGGCTAAGCGGCGGACGCCCGGATGACGAGTGGGGGTTCATGTTCGAAGACGGGGGAAGGCGAACGATCGGGGAGGTCTTGCCAGACGCATGGCGGAGCATCTCCGCTGCGGAATCCGGACAGTTCCAGAGCGCCGGTGGCCTCTTCAGCTTCACGAGCGTCTGCCCCCTGGAGGAGATCCCGGGGGTGGCCCCCGACTCGAACGGAGCATCCGGAACGCACAAGGACCCATCCTACTGCTGGGAGATCGTCTCATTCGTACCGAAGGGCGCCTATGACACGATCAGCTCGACCGGACTGGACAAGCTTCTCCCGGTGAACGCGGTCATCCTGCTTCTGTTGGGCGGCCTCTCCTGGAGGTTGGCCCGTGTCGGCGTCAACCGCAAGAACACACACGTCGCGCTGGAAGAACGGGGAAACGTCCTCCACCAGGCCCTGAACCGCTATGTTCCGAACGAGGTCTCAATGCGGGTCCTCGACAACCCCGCCCGCTACCTGCACCCGGGAGGGGAGACGCGGCTGGTGACCGTGCTCTTCGCGGACATCCGCGGGTTCACCCACTTCTCCGAGGACCACCCCGCGGAGGTCGTTGTGGAGCTGTTGAACCGGGTGTTCTCCGAACTGAGCGAGGCCGTCTTCCGGCATCACGGTGTGGTGGATAAGCTTATGGGCGATGCCCTCATGGCGTTCTTCGAAGAGCGGCCGAACGAGGACGCCGCGGCCCTGCGAGCCGCGCGGGCGGCGGTGGAGATGGAGGCATCCTTCACCCACATTCAGGAGGAGAGCGATCAGGAAGGAGTACGCG
>JAJRTG010000006.1 GCA_024278395.1 Fidelibacterota bacterium
ATCAGATCGACGTTTTCCGCGAGTACACCCCGTTTCCCTGGCGCTACGCTCCGGAGATCTATCCCCGTTGGATCCGCTACAGTCCGTGGAGCTACGGGCTCGTGCTGTGGTTGGGCGGGGACGTCCTGATGCAGGGACCGCTCAGGGTCGACGGCGCTCTCCGGTTCATGCGACACCGCTTTCAACGGCTGCTCGAAGATCACGCCCCGGAGGTCATCGTCGTCCTGCACGGGGCGTTCACCCGATTTGCGGTCATAGCCCGCGAGGCGCTCGGGGTCTCGATCCCGATCGTCACCGTGGTCACCGACCTCGCCAAGCCGCACCTCGGCTGGTACCACCCGCGCGTCGACCGCTGTCTCGTCCCGTGCGTCCCGGCATACCGTCGCGGTTTGGCCGCCGGAGTCCCGCGGGAGCGGTTACGCATCGTCGGACATCCGGCCCATCCTAAGTTCGCCCTGTACAAGGCAAGCAAGGAAGAAGCGCGACGCAGCCTCGGATGGGATGAGAAGGCCCCGGCCGTCCTCCTCCTCGGCGGTGGGGAGGGGATGGGGGGGCTGGGGGCGATCGCGCAGGCGGTCGACGCCGCGCGGACCGGGGTCCGCCTTGCCGTTGTGTGCGGGCGGAACGAGAGGCTGCAGGAGGAGCTCACATCACGCAACTGGCACGGGCCGACCGACATCTACGGGTTCGTGGATGATATGGAGGTGATGATGAGGGCCGCCGATCTCCTCATCACCAAGGCCGGACCGGGGACGATCGCCGAGGCGGCGATCATCGGGCTTCCCATGATCATCTACGGGGCGATCCCCCTCCAGGAGACCCCGAACGCCCGCTATGTGGTGGAGAGAGGGGCCGGGCTGTACGCGCGCCGCCCGCAGGAGATCGCCCGCCTGGTGGCGCGGATGTTCGGCCCTGAGGACGATACCTTGCTGCGGCTCGGGATCGGGGCACGGCGGATCGCCCGCCCGAACGCCGTGTTCGAGATCGCGGATGAGATCGCGATGGTGACTGGAGTGCGTTCCATCTAACCGAACCGTCCGGCGAGGTAGTCCTGCACGTCGGGGTGCCGCGGGGCTTCGAACACCTTCTTCGTCGGGCCGAACTCGGCGAGGACCCCGCCGGAGAGGAACACCCCCACGTGGTCGCTAACCCGTGCCGCCTGGTGGAGATTATGGGTGACTATCACTACCGTGAGCTCCGCGGCCAGCTCGCGGGTCGTGGCTTCGATCTGGCTGCTTGCCTTCGGATCCAGCGACGAGCATGGCTCGTCCATCAGCAGGACCTGCGGACGGACCGCGAGGGCGCGGGCGATGCACAGGCGTTGCTGCTGTCCGCCGGAGAGGGAGAATGCGCTCTTCTTCAGTTCGTTCTTGACTTCATCCCACAGCGCGGCCCGGATAAGGCTCTCTTCCACGAGCCCATCGAGGACGGACCGCCGCCGGATTCCGTGCACGCGCGGGCCGTAGGCCACGTTATCGTAGATCGATTTGGGAAAGGGATTCGGACGCTGGAAGACCATCCCGATCCTCCGCCGCAGTGTCACCGGATCCAGCTTGAAGATGTCCTCTCCCGCGAAGAGGACGGTCCCTTCCGCACGTGCCCCCGGGATCACCTCGTACATGCGGTTGAGCGTGCGGAGGAACGTGCTCTTCCCGCATCCCGACGGCCCCATGATCGCCGTGACCCCGTGTTGCGGGATCGAGACAGAGACATCGCTCAGCGTGCGGTCGCGTCCGTAGTAAAAGTTCAACCCCTCGACCTCGATGACCGGTTCCGCGTCGGTATCACGTTCCATCCATTCGATGGCCGTTTGCAGGCTACCGCTTTCGACCGTTCCTGTCACCATCGTTTCCTCCTTCTGAGGCCCGTTCGCCAGACCACCACGCCCAGGTTCAGCGAGAGGACGAGGGCGAGGAGAACGAGCGTTGTTCCGAACTGTAGGTCCTTTGTCCTCCAGTAGTTGGGGTTTTCCGTGGCCATCACGAATACGTGGTAAGGAAGGGCCATGACCTTGTCAAACGGGGACCTAGGGAGACGGGCCATGTAAAACGCGGCGGCGGTGAACATGATCGGTGCCGTCTCCCCTACGGCCCGGCTCACCCCGAGGATCGCGCCGGTCAGGATCCCGGGGAGGGCGGCGGGGAGCACGATCGTCCTCACGGTCTGCCACTGGGTCGCGCCGAGTGCGAGCGCCCCCTCTCGGAAACTCGTGGGCACGGCCCTGAGCGCCTCCTCCGACGCGCGGATGATGATCGGGAGGATCAACAGAGCCAGGGTGAGCGCCCCGGCGAGGACGGAAACCCCGAGTTTGAGCACTCCGACAAAGAAGGCGAGGCCGAGGAGGCCGAACACGATCGAGGGCACGCCGGCGAGGGTGTTCACCCCCACGCGGATCACCCGCACCCACAGGCTTCCTCGGGCATACTCGGAGAGCCAGATCGCCGAGGAGACGGCAAGGGGGAACGAGATGACGATCGCCCCCGTCGCCAGGCAGAAGCTCCCGACGATCGCGGGATAGATCCCCCCCTCGGTCATTCCCTTCCGGGGAAACTCTGTCAGAAACTCCCAACTGACCGCGCGGCTCCCCTGTGCGGTCATGAAGTAGAGGATGATTGCCAGGGTGAGGAGCACGGAGAGACCGGCCGATCCAAGGAGGCAGAAGGCTATAGCCTGAGTTATCCGCCGCCTTCGCCGCTCGGTCACCGCCTGTGCCTCCTCACCAGCCGTCCTCGAAACCACTCCGCCGACCAGTTCATTCCCAGGGTTATCAACAGCAGCAGCGCCCCCAAGCTGAACAGAGCGTGATAGTGCAGGCTACCGAACGGTGTCTCCGCCATCTCCAGCGCGATACCGGCGGTCAGCGTCCGTACCGGTTTTAGCAACGAAGCGGTGAGCTGAGGTGAGTTCCCGGTGACCATCAAAACGGCCATCGTCTCCCCCATCGCGCGCCCCATCCCGAGGATCACCGCGCCGAGCAGGCCGGAGGATGCAGCCGGGACGGTCACCCGCCATATCGTCTGCCAACGCGTCGCTCCGACGGCCAGCGACGCTTCTCGATAGGATGCGGGTACGGCGGTGAGGGCATCTTCCGCCAGGCTGGCGATCGTGGGAAGGGCCATGACCGCGAGGATGACCGCGCCGGTAAGCGCGGTCCGGCCGGTCGGCAGAGACAGCGTGGATTGCAGAAACGGCGCAAGGACGGCGAGTCCGAAAAAGCCGTACACCACCGATGGGATGCTCGCGAGTATCTCTATCGCGGATTTGAAGACGTCCTTTGTGATCCCCGGAGCTACTTCGGCGATGAACGCCGCCGCAGCGAGCCCGATCGGGACGGATACGATCAACGCCCCGGCCGTGACGGTCGCGGATCCGAGGATCATCGGCAGAGCGCCGAAGCGGGGCGGCTCGAGCGTGGGGAGCCACGTTCGGCTGAAGAGCTCGACAAGCGGAACGCGGCGAAAGAACGGAAACGCCTCCCGCAGGATGAAGAAGAAGATCAATCCGAGCGCGATTAAAGACGCGCTGGACAATATGAAAAGGATCACGACGTCCAATCTCTTTCTAAAAAGGGATCTGGGAAGCCCGTGAAGTGATGGGGAGTCGTCTGCTCCCGCACTGCATCCTTTACCGTTTAGACCTTGGGCTGTCATTGATATATCCGTCTCATCTATATATTTCCTGCCATTATTATATCCAAAGAGGCCTCCGATTCAAGAACGGCGCGCAGGGATCAGGCGGGTTGCAAGAACCCGCCTGATGGGAAGCGGGCCGGGTCTACGGCAGTTTCCGGACCGGCGCGTACCCCATCTCCTGGACGAGCCGTTGTCCGGCGTCGGACAGGATGAACAGGATCACGTCGAGTACGGGACCGGGGGCGGGGAACCCATTCGTGGACATGAACAACGGACGTGCGATCGGATAGGTGTAATTGACGGCGGATTCCAGGGTCGCCTCTTTGCCGTTGACGCTGACCTTCTTAAGCTGTGGGATGACGTACGCGAGCCCCACGTACCCGATAGCGTTGGGATTGCGGACCACCTCATTGGCCACGTCGGCGTTGGAGGTGGCGAAGATAGCGCTCGCAACCACGGGCTCATTGCGCATGACGATGTGGTTCCACGTTTCAAACGTCCCGGAGGAGCTGTCGCGCGATACCGCGATAATCGGTGCGTCTCGACCCCCAACTTGCTTCCAGTTTGTGATCCTCCCGGCGTAGATATCCTTCAACTGCGTGAGTGTCAGATTTTGAATTGGATTGCTGGGATGCACTACAACCGCCACCGCATCGTTGGCGATGTGAAAGGTGAACGGATATACGCCTTTTTTGACCGCCGTTTCGTATTCGGACGCCTTAAGCGGGCGGGAGTGGTCGGCGATGTCAGTCGTCCCGTTAAGCAGCGCGGTGACGCCCACGCTGGAACCTCCACCGGATACCTCGATTTCGTACCTGTCCGCGAGCGCCTCGGCGACAGCTTGCGCGATCGGAAGTACGGTTGTGGATCCCGTCATCGTGACATCGGCCGCATTTGCGACAAGCCCGCCCCCCAGCAACCCTAGGGTGATTAACCCTGCGAGCAACCTGTGCTGCATCTTCATCCTGTACCAGCCTCCTGTATTTATAGATTGAACAAAAGTATAAAGTTTGAGCTTGGAATTGCAAGTTTTTGTCCGCTTTGTTGGCGGGGAGGGGCTCCTAAGGCACGACGAAAATATCTTACGAGGGCATGCCCGCACCGCTTTGATCGGATACGGGCTTGCACAAGTTCGGGTTACGACAGGGTAAGCCGGGGCTACCGGGGTGGCGGAGGGATATGCCCTGTTTCCATGAGGATCCTCGTCTCGGCTTGGGCGCGGTGGATTTTGCCTTCCGCTTCCTTGCGCAGCTGTTCCGCGGGCAGGGGTCTGCGGGCGATTCCCTGCTCAACCGCCTTTAGCCCGACCGCCACCGCTTCGTTAATAAACACCTCGGTCTCCATCATCGTCGGGACGATGTACTCCTCGTGGATCCCTTTTTCCTCCGCTGTCTGTGCGATGGCGTAGGCGGCGGCGATCGCCATCTCGTCAGTGATCGTCTTGGCGAATACGTCGAGCGTCCCGCGGAAGATTCCGGGGAACCCGATCGAGTTGTTCACCTGGTTCGGGAAGTCGGAGCGGCCGGTCCCGACGATCCGCACCCCGGCGGCCTTCGCCTCCCACGGCCATATCTCCGGGATCGGGTTCGCCATGAAGAACGCGATTGCGTCCCGGTTCATCGCTTGTAACCATTCCTTCTTGATCGTCTCCGGCCCGGGCTTGGACGCGGCGATCAGGACGTCGCTCCCGGAAAGGGCCTCGGGGATCCCTCCGGTGCGTCCCTCGCCGTTCGTCACCTGGGCGTAGTGCCACTTGTACGGGTTTTCGTCCTTCCGCTCCTCGAGGTCCGGCCGGCCGGAATGGAGGATCCCGCGGCTGTCGACCATGATCACGTGTTCAGCCGGCACCCCGGCGGCGAGAAGGATCCGGACGAAGGCGATATTCGCCGCCCCGGCTCCGATGACTGTGTAGGTTACGTCGTTCATCCCTTTTCCCACGACCTTGAGCGCGTTGATCACTCCGGCGAGGGTGATCGCGGCCGTCCCCTGCTGGTCGTCGTGCCAGACCGGGATATCGAGCTCGGCCCGCAGTCGGTCGAGGATGTAGAAGCACTTGGGACTTGCGAAGTCCTCCAGGTTGATCCCGCCGAACCCCGGAGCGATCCACTTCACCGCTTGGACGATCTCGTCCGGGTCCTGGGTGTCGAGCATGATCGGAAACGCCCCCACCCCGCCGAGATATTTGAACAGGAGGGACTTCCCCTCCATCACCGGGAGGCCGGCGAGGGGTCCGATGTTCCCCAGCCCGAGGACGCGCGATCCGTCGGAGACGACGGCGACCGCGTTCGCCTTGTTAGTGTAGTCGAAGACCTTGCTTGGGTCCTCCTTGATCTCCCGACACGGCGCTGCGACACCCGGGGTGTACCAGATTCCGAAATCATCGAAGCTCGTCACCGCGCACTTGAGCGCTGTCTCCACCTTCCCCCGGTAGAACGCATGCCAGCCCGGTGCCGCCTTGCCGGGGAGCTCCGCCCGGCGCCGCAGCTCCTGTTCGCTCACTCGTTCGGCCATTCAACGCTCCTTTTCGATCCGCTGTACGATCTTGCGCTTATTCGCGGAGATAGATTTTTCTAGATCGCGATAGAGATTTCCACCTGCTGGATCCATGGTCACCAGGAGCGGGCCGAGTCGTTTCACGTGGAAGATCCACACCGCCTCGGCCATCCCGAGCTCCTCTAAGAAGAATACGTCCTCCACCCGGTCGATCGCCTTCGCCGCGAGCGCTCCGGCCCCGCCGGTGAAGTGGGCGTAGACCGCCCTCTCTTGCACGAGAGCCGCGCCCGTGGCCGGCCCCATCCCCCCTTTTCCGATGATGAACCTCGGATGGAAGGCGGCGAGGAACCGAGCTTCCGAGGGCTCCATGCGCATGCTCGTCGTCGGTCCGGCGGAGAGGACACGCCAGCCGGCAGCCGAGCGTTTCACCAGCGGGCCGCAGTGGTAGAGCCCCATACCGGCCGGATCGAACGGGATGGATTCACCGCGCTTATGGAGTTCAAGGAGGAGCCGATGGGCCGCGTCGCGGGCGGTGAACACCCGGCCGGTGAGGTAGAAGACGTCCCCCACGCGGAGCCGCTCCAGCTCGGGGATCTCTTCGGGAAGCACGATCGCTCTCTCCATCAGCTCACCTCGATCCTTCCATCCGGGAAGATCCGCACCCGCGCCCGACGGTCGGCCCAGCACTGCATCACTATCCCCACCGGGAGGGAGGCGGGGTGACGCATCGCGTACTCGAGGTGCACGGAAAGGACGGTCGTTTTTCCCCCGAGCCCCATCGGCCCGACTCCGATCTCGTTCAGCAGCTCGAGTAATTCCGCCTCCAGTGCGGCTACCGCAGGCACTGGATGACGGGAACCGATCCTGCGGACGAGCGCGCGCTTCCCCAGCCTGAGCGTCTCCATCCCTCCTCCGCCGATCCCCACGCCGACGATCGTCGGCGGGCAGGGGAGGCCTCCGCACGCGGCAACGTGTTCGACCACGGCCCTCTTTATCCCGGGGATCCCGGCGCCGGGCAGGAGTATCTTCAAGGCGCTCATGTTCTCGCTCCCTCCGCCCTTGGGGAGGATATCGATCGAGATCTCGCCTCCCGGGACGATCTCCCAATCGATGAGCGGCATCCCTCGGCCCAGGTTGTCACCGGGGTTCTCTCCGGTGATGGGATCCACCGTGTTCGGGCGCAGGGGAGCGCTCTTCGTCGCCGTCCGCACCGCTTCGGTTATCGCTTCGCCGATGATGGGAAGGTATGGGCTCTCCGTCCCGGCGGTGACGAAGAAGCTGGGGATGCCCGTATCCTGGCAGATTGGGAGCTCCTCTCTTCGGGCGAGCTCCGCGTTTCTCAGGATCGTTTCCAGTTCGCGGACGGCGGTCGATGACTCCTCTGCGGCCTTTGCCCGCTTCAGCGCCGATAGCACGTCATCCGGCAGTCTGGTCGCCGCCTGCTTGAGCGCCGTCACCAGAGCCGCCTGTAGGTTCTTCTCTCTCATCACCCTCTCCTTCCTCCTGTTCTTACCAGAACGGAGGACGAAAGGAAAGTCGAGATTGAGTACCGGAACGGGCAGTCCCGTCTTGATTTTGCTTTCCGCGAAATGTACAGTACCTGCGGACGAAAGGAGGAAGGATGAAAGCTGTTTTGATAATTGCGGATGGCCTCGGCGGACGCCCGAGCGACCTCGATGGAAAGACCTGTCTGGAGGCGGCGCACACCCCTAATCTGGATGAGCTGGCACGGAGGGGTGCTCTCGGGCTGCTCGATCCGATCGGGCCGGGGATCCGCCCGGGGAGCGACACCGCGCACCTCTCCCTGCTCGGGTACGATCCCTACCGGTCGTACACCGGTCGCGGGGTGTTCGAGTGCCTGGGGATGGAGATGGACGTGAAACCCGGCGATGTCTGCTTCCGCGCCAACTTCGCCACGGTGGAGGAGACCCCGGAGGGGCTCTTGCTCATCGACCGCCGCGCCGGAAGGATCGAGTCGGGTCAATCTGATCTCGCCGCCGCGCTCTCCGCGATCGAGTTGAGCAACGGCGTGAAGGTCGAGTTCAAGGCGAGCACCCAGCATCGCGGCGCCCTCCTCCTGCGCGGAGAGGGGCTCTCCCGTCACGTGAGCGAGACCGATCCTCACAAGACGGGAACATTGGTTCCGGAGGCGCGGGCGCTCGTGGACGATCCCGGGGCGGCGCGGACAGCGGCGGCGATGAACGAGTTCATTCGCAAGAGCTACGAGATCCTGAAGGACCACCCGGTGAACCGCGCCCGGATCGAGGCCGGGAAGCCGCCGGCGAACGTCGTCCTCCTGCGCGGTGCGTCCGATCTCCCTCACCTGAAACCGATCGCGGAGCAATACGGGGTCCGGGGTGCTGTGGTTGCCGGTGCCGCCTTGTATCGGGGCGTCGCCGTCGCCGGCGGGATGACCCGGATCGACGCCCCCGGCGCGACAGGGGGGGTTGACACCGACCTCGTCTCCAAGGCGCGGACCGCGCTCAAGGCCCTGGAGTCCTTCGATTATGTGTTCATCCACGTGAAGGGGACGGATAACAAGGGGCACGACCGGGACGCGGAGGGGAAGAAGAGCTTCATCGAGCGGATCGATGCGGAGCTGATCGGAACGCTCATGGGCGGACTCGATTGGAAGGAGGCGCACCTCGCGTTCACCGGGGATCACACCACACCGATCGACTACGGGGATCACTCTGCGGAGCCGGTACCGATCCTGTACGCCGGGCCGAACGTGCGCACCGACGCCGCTACGGAGTTCGGGGAGCGGGCTGCGGGGCGGGGCGGGCTCGGGCGATGGTCCGGGAGGGCCCTTCCGATCCTACTCAACTACAACAACTGGGCGCCCAAGTTCGGTTCATAAGCTGGTTTAACCCCGATTAAACCCAACACTTGACAGGGGTGTTCCGGTGTGCTATAAATCGGGTTTGTGAACGTGAACACAAGCACAAACAGGCGGGCGATGCTGAAGCGTACAGAAGTACCGGAAGAGACGATGCAACGGATGCTCTCCTATCTGCGGGAGCTCGACTGCATGCTGCAGAATGGGAAGGAGACCTTCTCCTCCCAGGAGCTGGCGGAGTCTCTGCACGTAAATCCCGCCCAGGTGCGGAAGGACTTCTCCTACTTCGGTGAGTTCGGGACGCGGGGGGTGGGGTACGATACAGCTCGGCTCGTGCGCGAGCTGCGCGCGATCCTCAACCTCGACCGTACGTGGAGGCTCGCGCTGATCGGGGTGGGGAACATCGGGGCGGCGTTACTCAACAACCCCGAGCTGCAACGACAAGGGTTCGAGATCGTGCTCGCGTTCGACAACTCCTCCCGAATCATCGGGAAGAGGTTCGGATCCGTCACGGTGGAGGACGTCTCGTACCTTGTCACCCGAATCCAGGAAGAGAGGGTGGAGCTTGCGATCATCGCTACCCCCGTCTCCTGCGCCCAAGCGGTGGCGGATACGCTCATCCGCGCTGGGATAAAGGGGATCCTGTGCTTCGCCCCCTGCCATTTGCAGGTACCGAAAGGGGTTCGGGTCGTGCCGATCGACATCCCGATGGCACTCGGAAGGTTGGTCTACAGGCTTTAGCAAGGAGCGGTGGTGAGCGGTAGGAGCGGAAGCACTGTAAGTCGAGGTTTTCTGACCTTTCTCGCGCTGTTCGGGGTGTGGCTCGCGCTCGTCGGAACGCTCAATTGGGAGGAGCTTCTCATCGGAGGGGTTTTATCCGCGGTCGCCGCTGCGCTCGGCTACCGTTACATGATCCCGGTCGGGGTTAACTTCAGCCTGCGGAAGCTCGCTTATCTCATCGCGTACATCCCGGTCTTCTTCTGGGAGATGATCAAGGCGAACTTCGACGTCGCCTACCGGGTGCTGCACCCCCGGATGCCGATACGCCCGGGGATCGTGTTGATAAAGACCGGGCTGAGTTCGGATTCGGGAAAGCTCGCTCTGGCGAACTCGATCACCCTCACTCCCGGGACGCTCACCATGGACGTGCGGGGAGACAGCCTCCTCATCCATTGGATCAACGTCAAGAGCGAGAAGACGGAGGAGGCGACCGAGATCATCGGCGGGCGGTTCGAGCGGTTCCTGCGGAGGGTGTTCTCATGATCTGGCTCGTCTTCTTCTCGTTCATCGCCGCCGGCATCGCGCTCTCATTGGCGCGCGCCGGGCTCGGGCCGACGACCCCGGACCGGGTGGTCGGGGTGGACGGTACGGTGACGATCACGATCGCGCTCATGGTGCTGCTTGCGTCGTTCTTCGACCGCCAGATCTACCTAGATGTGGCGCTCGTCTACGCGGTCCTCGGGTTCATCGGGGTCCTCGCGGTCGCGCGCTACCTCGAACGGGGGGTGTGATGCGCGTATTCGGAGAGGTACTGATCGGGATCGGGACGGCGTTCCTCTTCCTCGGGGGGCTCGGGATATTCCGCCTCCTCGACGTGTACAACCGCTTACAGGCCGGCACCAAGTGCACGACCTTGGGGGCGTTCTCCACGATCATCGGCGTCGGGTTCGTGCACCCGGCATGGATGCTGAAGGCAATCGTGATCGGGGTCTTCATCCTCCTGACAAACCCGATCAGCGCGCACGCCCTCGCCCGGGCGAGCTATCGGAACGGGATACCGCTGTGGGAGGGGAGCGTCGTCGATCGATGTCGGGAGTTCGAGGAATGCAGCAGGCTTCCCAAGGAGGGAGAATGATCTACATCGCGCTTCTTGTGGTCGGGATGCTCGGAGCGGGGATCGCCGCCTGTCTCCTCCGCGACCTCCTTGCCGCGGTGGTCGCGGCGGCGGCGGTCAGCCTGATCCTCTCCGGTTTCTTCTACCTCCTGCAGGCGCCGGACGTGGCGATGGCCGAGGCGGCGATCGGGGCGGGGCTCACCACCGCGATCTTCGTTATCGCCATCCGGAAGACCGGGAGGCACGAGGAATGAGGGCGTTCATCGGTTTCGTCGCCCTTTCCTTGATCGCTGTCGGGCTCGCGCTTGCCCTCTATCACATCCCGTTCGGCCAGGACCGGATGGACGTCGCCCGCGATTATCTGGCAAGGAGCGTCCGCGATACCGGAGCGCCGAACGTGGTCACCGGGATAGTGGTCAACTACCGTGCCCTCGACACCCTGGGGGAGGTGACGGTCCTGTTCAGCGCCTCGCTCGGAGTTGGGATGCTGATGACGTGGAGATCGCCCGGCGGGGGCCGTCCCCTGCCGGGGGCGAGCCTTATCGTGCGACGCGGGGCCGGGTTCCTGTTCCCGTTCATCCTCCTGTTCGGCGGATACATCTTCGTGCACGGGCACCTCACCCCCGGAGGAGGGTTCCAAGGAGGGGCGGTCATCGCTTCGGCGTTCCTCCTCCTTTACCTCGGGATCCCGGGATACCTCCTCGCCCGGCGGCCGCTCGCGGCGATTGAGAGTCTGACCGGAATCACGTTCGTGGCGATCGGCATCATCGGGCTAGCAGTGGGCGGCTATTTTCTCAACAACTTCCTTCCCAAGGGAAGCGTGTTCTCCCTGTTCAGCGCGGGAGTGATCCCGATCCTGTATATGGTGATCGGGCTCAAGGTCGGGGCGGAGCTCGCGGGTGTGGTGGCGAACATGATCGGAGGGGGAGAGGAATGAACGCCGGTGATCCGATGGTCTATGCCGGTGCAGTCGGCCTGATCCTGATCGGTCTATTCACCGTCATCACCAGGCGAAACCTGATCAAGATCATCATCGGCCTCACCCTTCTCGACGGTGGGGTCAACCTTCTGCTGGTGGCAGTCGGCTACATTCAGGGCCGAACCGCCCCGATCATCACCCCGGCGCACCCCGACACCGCCCGGATGGTCGATCCGATCCCGCAGGCCCTCGTCCTCACCGCGATCGTGATCGGGCTCGGGGTGACCGCCCTTGGGCTCGGGCTGGCGATCCGGGTGTACGGACACTACAACACCCTCGACACCCGGAAGATAAGGGGGTTGAAGTGGTAGCCGCATTGCTCGTCGCCCTCCCGTTTCTCGGGGCGTTCCTCATCCCGCTCGTGGGGATGGGGAGCAAGCGGATCGCCTATTCCATCCCGGCGATCGTGCTCCTCGCCGATCTCGGGATCGCGCTATCGCTCCTCCCCCAGGCACTGCGCGCTCCGATCGTGGTATCGATCTCCGGATGGGCGCCGCCGCTTTCGATCAACCTCTACGTCGGCCCGCTCGGGCTGGGCCTCGCGATTCTGATCTCGCTCCTCGGTTTTTTGGTCGCGGTGTACGGGATGGGCTACATCCACGCCGAGCCGAAGGAGAAGTACCACATGCTCGTCCTCACCCTCATCACCGGAGCGATCGGGATGGTCCTCACCGGCGACATCTTCAACCTGTTCGTGTTCTTCGAGATCCTGAGCCTGTCCTCGTACGCCCTCACCGGGTACAACCGCGATCGAACCGGGACCGAGGCGGCGGTGAAGTACCTGATCCAGGGCTCGATCGGTTCGGCGTTCATCCTGATCGGGATCGCGCTCCTGTACGGGGCGCTCGGCACGCTGAACATGGCGGATCTGGCCGCTCGGATAACGGCCGGGGATCCGATGACGATGTTCCTCGCCCTGTCGTTCCTCCTCGTCGGGTTCGGGATCGAGGCGGCGATCTCCCCGTTGAACGCGTGGCTCCCCGACGCGCACTCGTCGGCACCGTCGTCGGTAAGCGCGATACTGTCGGGGATCGCGATCGAGACCGGGGCGTACGCCGTCGCCCGGATCGTCTACACCGTGTTCCCCGGGCAGGGGATCATGTTCGTGCTGGCGATCATCGGGATCGTCACCCTGCTCATGGGGGAGATGGCGGCGTTCCACCAACATGACGACGTCAAGCGGATGCTCGCCTATTCGAGCATCGGGCAGATGGGGTTGATCGTGTTCGCGTTCGGGATGGCGAGTCAAGCAGGCGCGTTCGCTGCCCTGTTCCAGCTGGTGAGCCACACCCTGGCCAAGGGGCTCCTGTTCCTTGCCGTCGGGTACATGATCTACCGCGTCGGCTCGCGGCGGATCTCCGCGTTCGCCGGGCTCGGGCGGCGGATGCCGATGACCGGGACTATGGTCGCGATCGCCGTTCTGTCGCTCATCGGGGTCCCGCCGTTTACCGGGTTCATGAGCAAGCTCGCGGTGGTCAGGGCCGGGCTGATGCAGCACAGCGCCGTCTACACCGGGATGGTGGTGTTGGTCCTCGTCGCCACGATGATCGAGGTCGGATACCTCCTCCGGTTCCTTCAGGTCCTGTTCTTCGCCGTGCCGGAGACGGATGAGGTCGCGGAGCTGCCGCTGTCCGCGGCCCTGCCGATCGCGATCCTGGCCGCGCTGATCATCGCAATCGGGATCTATCCCCAGATGATCACAGGGCTATTGCATCAGGCGGCCGCCGGGCTCGTCGAGCGGGCGGCGTACATCAAATCGGTGCTGGGGGCGCTGTGATGATGGTGGAGATTCTCGTACTGATCGGATTTATCGCTCCGTTCGCCGTCCTCGCCGGGGGATGGAACCGCCCCCGAGCGCGGGGCGGTCTCGCTCTGCTCTCCGCCCTGTATCCGGTCGTCGCGCTGGCGACCATGTACGGACGGACGCTGACGGTCACCTACGCCCACTTGGGGTTCTTGAACATCGACCTCTCACTCCGGATCACCCCGCTTGCGTGGCTGTTCGGGATCGCGAGCGCGGTGATCGGGCTGCTCGCTATTATCTACTCGCTTTCCTACATGCGGGGTCGCCCCGGCCTCAACCTGTACTACTTCCTGTTCACGCTCGTGAACGGGGCGATCATCGGGGTAATCATGAGCGGCGATCTTCTCACATTCTACATCGCGTGGGAGATCATGAGCATCGCCACCTTCCTTCTGATCAGCTTCCGCGGCGGTGATGCGCTGCGCGCGGGGACGAAGTACATCCTGTTCTCGATCGGGGGTTCGGCGGCGATGCTAATCGGCCTGGTGAGCCTGTACGTCTCGTTCGGAACGCTCACCATCGCCGCGCTGCCCGCGGCGCTCGCCGGCGCCCCGCTCGGATATGCGGTGTTCGTCCTTCTCATGTTCAGCATCGCATTTGGGATTAAGAACGCGCTGCTGCCGCTGCATCCGTGGCTGCCCGACGCCTACGTCGCCTCGTCCGATCCGTTCACCGCCGTGCTCGGCGGGATGCTCACCCGGCTCGGGGTGTACGGGTTCCTGCTCATGATCTACGTCGTTGTCGGGCTGACGCGGGTGGGGACGATGAGCTACGGCCCGGTGGGGTACCAGATCGTCCTCGCCTGGATCGCGGCGGCGACGATCCTGTTCGGGGTGTTTGTCGCCGTGTTCCATGACGATGCCAAGCGCTTGCTCGCCTGGTCGTCGATCGGGCACGGGGGATACATGATCCTGGGGCTCGCCGTGTACAGCGCCCTCGGGCTCGCCGGTGGAATCTTACACGCACTCAACTACGCGATGAGCGTGGCGCTTCTGTTCCTCGCCGTCGGCGCGGTGGAGTATCGGACCGGGACGCGCGATCTGACCGAGCTCGGCGGGCTGGCCGCCCGGATGCCGGTGACGTTCGCATCGGCGCTGATCGCAGTGTTGGGGATGATCGGAGTCCCGCTCACGAGCGGGTTCGTGTCCAAGTGGCTCATCTACAAGGGGTTGATCCTCGGCGGGCATCCGTTCCTCGCGTTCATCGCCCTGATCGGGACGTGGGGCACGGTCTTGTACGGGTACAAGTTGATCCACAACGCGTTTCTGGGGCGGATGCCCGCGCGCTACGCTGACGTGGAAGAGGTGCCGTGGGGGATGCGGATCCCGATGATCGTGCTGGCGGGGTTGATCGTGCTGTTCGGGATCCTGCCCGGGATCCCCCTGACGGCTGTGTCCGTGATCGAGGCGCAGTTCGGGGTCGATGCGATCCGCACCGGGTTGGTCGGGATGCCGCAGGGAGCGGGAGAGCTGAACCTGGTCAACATCCTCGGCGGCGTGCTCGCGGCCGGGCTTGCCGTCTACGCGATCTTCTCGCTCACGGCGAAACCGCGGCGGCTCGGGCCGCAGGACACCTACACCGCCGGCGCTCCCACCCCAGAGGACGGGTACAACTACACCGCTCGGTTCTACGATCCGGCGCAGCGGCTGCTCGCGCCGTACCTGCGGGATGGGATCAGCTCGTTCTACGACTGGCTCGGTGAGCGGGCGCTGAGCCTGTTCAACGTCGCGCGCAAGATGTATTCAGGAGACGTCAACACCTACGTCCTGTGGATCGTTGTGCTCCTCGGGGTGCTTGTGGTGATGAACTTGGCGGGGTGGAGACCATGAACATAGGACTGCAGATTGCGTGGATGATCAGTTTGCCGATCGTGATGATCCTGGTGGTCGCGGTTCTGTACACCGGGATCTCGCTGAAGATCACCGCCCGGATCGACCGGCGCTACGGCCCGCCGATCTACCAGCCGGTGATCGACCTGGTGAAGCTGGTCTCACTCAAGCGGAACGCGTCACACGGCCCGGTGTTCGATTGGGGTTTGGTCGCTGCGATCGCCGGCTCGAGCGTGATCCTGCTGATGATCCCGATGGGCGGGATCCACCCGCTCGGGGCGTCGGGGGACCTGCTCGTCATCCTGTACCTGATGCTCCTCACGTCGGTCGGGGTGGCGCTCTCCGCCGGGGCGTCGGAGAACCCGAACGCGTCGATGGGGGTGGCGCGCAAGCTGATGCTCGGCCTTGGGTACGAGGTACCGTTCCTGCTCATCCTGCTCGCGATGATGACCTACTACCATACCACATCGCTCGCGGCCATCGTCGCCGCCCAGCGGGCGGGGCTCATCGGCGTGCTGCGGTTCCCGCTGTCGGCGATCGCTGCCCTGCTGATCATGCCGGCGATGCAGGGGGGGCGCCCGTTCGATCTGGTAACCGCGCCGCAGGAGACGGCGTCCGGACCGATGATTGAACTGGGCGGGAAGTACCTGGCGCTGATGGTGATCGAGCACTCCCTCCACGCGGCGATCGTCCTCGCCCTGTTCGTGGACATCTTCTTCGGCGGAGCGACGAACCTCGGGATATTCCTGCTGAAGATGACCGGACTGTTTCTGGTCGGGGTGCTGATCAACGCGGTCTATCCCCGGTTCCGGGTGGAGCAGGCGCTCCGCTACTGCTGGCGCTGGCCGACGTGGTTCGCTATCGGCGGGCTGATCATGGCGATGGTGCTGAAGGGAGGATGACGATGGAGAAACACAAGCGCGCGAAGATGTGGTTGACCCATCCGTACAAATGGGGACAGAAGTACTCGCTGTGGCCGGTACATTTCTGCACCGGGTGCGGGGCGATCGAGATGCCGCCGACGATGCTCGCCCCGTACGACGCGAGCCGGTTCGGGATGGGACCGATGGCCAGTCCACGCCAGGCGAACCTCCTCCTCATCACCGGCTACATGACGACGAAGACCCTCAAGTACGTGATCCGCACCTACGAGCAGATGCTCACCCCACGCTACGTGCTCTCGTTCGGGTCGTGCCCGATCGACGGTGGGCTGTACTACACCTCCTACAACACGATCAACCACCTGGAGTGGTATCTCCCGGTCGACGTGTGGATCGCCGGGTGCATGCCGCGGCCGGAGGCGTTCCTCATGGGGGTGAACCGGTTGATGGAGGAGATCGAGGCCGGGAGGGCGGACGGATACAAGCGGTACGAGGAGAACATCGATTACTACCGGAGGAACCAGGAACGGACGTTGGGCAAGGAGTTTCTCGCAGAGCTGAAACAGGTGGAGTGGTTGACGTGACCCGAGAACAGGAACTGGTGGATCGGCTGAAATCCCGCTTCCCCGCGGTCGACGCGCGGGTGCAGCGGCGCCAGCGGGTGATCGTCTCCGTGGCCCGGGAGCTCGTCCCGGCGGTGCTGCTGTGGCTCAAGCAGGCGGGCTACCATCAGCTCACCCTGATCTCGTGCGTCGACTGGATCGAGGATGGGCAGTTCGAGCTCGTGTACCACGTCGCCGCGCACGCGTCCGGGATCCACGTCATGGTGAAGGCGCGGATCGACCGTGAGAACCCGGTGATGGAATCGATCATCCCGATCTACGTCCCCGCCCAGCCATATGAGCGGGAGATCCACGAGTTCTTCGGGGTCGATTTTCCGGGCAACCCCGACCTCGCCCCGCTCTACCTAGACGACTGGCACGACCTCCCGCCGCTGCGCCGGGACTTCGACACCAAGGCGTACTCGCAGAGGAGATACGACTATGAGCAATGAACTGAGCCTGTTCTTCGGCCCGCAGCACGCGGGGGTGTCCGGGAACTTCAACCTGACGCTGACCCTTGACGGGGAGACAATCGATCACGTGCGGGTGAACCTCGGGTTCCTCCACCGCGGGTTCGAGAAGATGCTGGAAAACGTCGGGTTTCTGCAGGGGTTTCCGTTCGTGTGCCGGATCAACGTGATGGATCCGGACCACAACGAACAGATCTACGCGATGGCGATCGAGGAGCTCGCCGGGATCGAGGTCCCACCGCGCGCCCACTACATCCGCACCCTGGTCCTGGAGATGGCGCGCCTGGCGACTCACCTGTTGTGGCTGAACGGGATGGCCGGGGCGATGGGGTTCTACACCATCAACCACTGGGCGATGCTCGCCCGCGACGAGATCCTCGACCTGTTCTCCATGTTCTCCGGCGCCCGCGTGTACCACATCTACATCCTCCCCGGTGGGGTGCGCCGCGACCTTCCCGACGGGTTCGCCGGAAAGATGAACGCGTTCCTCGATGATTTCGAGAGGACGTTGCACGACTTCGACGTCGCGTTCTTCAACAACCGGGTGTTCCGGAAGCGGACGGACGGGGTCGGGGTGATCACCCAGGAGGAGGCGCTGCGGGACGGGATGACCGGGGCTCCCCTGCGCGCCACCGGGATCGCCCGCGACGTGCGCCGCGAGGAGCCGTACGCCGCGTACGCCGACCTCGACTTCGAGATCCCGACGCGGACCGAGGGGGATTCCTACGCCCGGGCGATGGTGATCCGGGCGGAGATGGACCAGAGCGTGCGCATCATCCGTCAGGTGCTCGACAAGCTGCCGGACGGCCCGGCGTGGAACCGGACCCCGAACCCGTTCAAGTGGAACATCCCGCCCGGCGAGACGTACGTGCGCGTCGAGTCGGGCCGGGGGGAGCTCGGCGGATACGCGGTCACCGACGGGTCGAACCGGATCCGGCGCATGAACTACCGCGGCCCGTCGCTCCCGCACGGGCTGGTCGTCCTCCCGCGGATCCTCGTCGGGATGACCGTCCCGGACATCGCACACATGGTATCGAGCCTGAACATCTCCGTTCCGGAGATCGATCGATGAAGGAGGGGTGATGAGCAAGGGAAGCGTTCTCGGACCGTTCGTGTCGTTGAAATATCTGTTCGAAAAGCCGCGCACCGTCGCCTACCCGTACCGCCAGCGGGAGATCTCCCCGCGCTACCGTGGGTTTCACAAGAACGACCTGGAGAAGTGCATCGGGTGCGGGAACTGCGCCGACATCTGTCCGTGCGATGCGATCGAGATGGTGAAGCTCCCCGGGATCGCTGCTGACCCGAAGCGGGGATCGACCGATGAGCGCCCGCAGATCAACTACGGCCGCTGCACGTACTGCGGGTTGTGCGTCGACGTCTGCCCGACCGGGAGCCTGAGTCTGTCCCAGGACTTCATCCACAACGACGTGGCACCAGATAGCTTCGTCGCCGTCCCCCGGGACGAAAAATCGGCCCCGGAGCTGTTCGTCGATGACCTGACTGACTTCGAGGCGCGGCTCGACCGGCGCCGCCGGAGCGATGCCGGGTACAGGTCCGAGCTCGCGTTCACGTTCGCCCATCTCGAGGGACACGCCAAGGAGATGGAGGTCGTACCGGCGGAGGAGCGGGTCAAATCGTTCGTGGAGATGGTGCGCGGGTTCACGCGCGACCAGGCCATCGCCGAGGCGTCCCGTTGCTTCGAGTGTCAGGTGTGCGAGGAGGCGTGCCCGGCACACATGAACATCGCCGATTACATCCGCGATATCTGGGCCGAGGATTACGCTCAGGCGGCGCGTGACATCCACAGGACGAACCCGCTCCCCGAGGTGTGCGGTCGGGTGTGCACCCACAACTGCGAAAAGGCGTGCGCCATGTCCCACCGCGGCGATCCGGTCTCGATCCGGTGGCTGAAGCGCTATGCTATGGATCAGATCCCGATGGATGAGTACGAGCGCATCCTGGGGACCGCGATCGTCAAGCCGACCGGAAAGCGGGTGGCGATCGTCGGCGCCGGTCCGTCCGGCCTGTCCGCCGCCTATTACCTGGCCCTGATGGGATATGAGGTGACCGTGTTCGAGGAGAAGGAGCGGCCGGGCGGGATGATGCGCTACGGGATCCCGGAGTACCGCCTGCCCTACGCCGCCCTGGACAAGGACATTGCCTACATCGAGTCCGTCGGGGTGGAGATCCGGTGCAACACCCGCGTCGGGGCGGACGTCACCCTGGACGATCTCCACCGCGATTACGACGCGGTGTTCATCGGGATCGGGCTGCAGGGCGGGCGGAGCACGCGCGTCCCCGGGACCGAGCACCGCAACGTGTTCCAGGCGATCACCCTGTTGCGCGAGATCACCCGCGGCAACGAGATCGCCGTGACCGACAAGATCGTGGTGATCGGCGGGGGGAACGTGGCGATGGACATCTCCCGCAGCCTCGCCCGCCTCCAGATGGAAAAGTACGGCAAGGTGGACATCACCGTCACCTGCCTCGAGACCGAGGACATCATGCCCGCCGATCCCGAGGAGATCGCCGAGGCGCGCGAGGAAGGAATCGTAATCATCCCCGGCCGCTCCCCGGTCAAAATCGAGATCGCGGACGGAGAGATCGCCGGGCTGCACACCGTCTGTTGCGTTTCCGTGTTTGACGAACACCACCGGTTCAACCCGCAGGTGGATGATGCCGACAAGCTGTTCATCCCCGGCACGATGGTCGTCGAGGCGATCGGCCAGAGCGCGGACGACTCGCTGCTGCCCGACGAGCTGAAGCAGCGGCTCGAGTACGCCGGGCGGCGGGTCAAGGTGAACGAGTACTATCAGAGCAGCATCCCCTGGCTGTTCTTCGCCGGCGACTTCGTGAGGGGGCCGGACGTGATCACCGGGATCGCCACCGGGCACCAGGCGGCGCGTGGGATCGATCTTTACCTGACCGGATCTGAGGAGTAGCTCGGCGTACTGCCCCTGCTCACACGTTTGCACTCCCGCGACGACTGCTCTATAATCCGACTCTGAAGGTAGCAAAAAGCCGGGACGAGGGCTTAATCAGCGTGAATTGCAAGGCGATACAGCTCTGCGGCGGCGGGAAGGGTGCGGCGGAGTACGCTCCGGCGGACGGTGTCAACCGATACGTGCGGCAGGGCGGAGACGGCCTGCCCATTTTACTTTTTGAGGAGGCTTCCGGATGAAGACGGACGTGTTGGTGATCGGTGGGAGCGCGGCGGGGATCGTCGCAGCCATGGTCGGGAGATCCTGCTATCCGGAGAAGGAGTTTCTCGTTCTGCGCGATCAGCCGCAGGCGCTCGTCCCGTGCGGGATTCCGTACATCTTTGGGTCGCTGGGGAGCACGGATAAAGATGTCATCTCGGATGAGATCTACGCCAAGGCCGGGATCGACCTTAGAATCGACTCCGCGGTCGGGATCGATCCGAAGGGCAAGCTCTGCCTAACGTCGTCCGGAGCGGAGATAGCATTCGACCGACTGGTCCTCGCCACCGGTTCCCGTCCCTATGTGCCGGAGTGGCTCCCGGGGACGGCCCTGAAGAACGTGTTCACCATCCCTAAGGACAAGGCCGCCTTGGATCGGATCATGGCCGGCCTTCAGGGATGTGAGAGGATCGTCACCATCGGGGGTGGTTTCATCGGGGTGGAGGTCTCGGATGAGCTGAACAAGCTCGGCAAGTCGGTGACGATCGTGGAGATCCTCCCCCATGTCCTCGGGCTCGCGTTCGATCAGGAGATCGCCTCCCGGGCCGAGGAGATCCTGCGGGAGCGCGGGGTGAACCTGCGGACCGGGGTGGGGGCGAAGGCGATCCTGGGCGACGGGAAGGTATCCGGTGTAGAGCTTACAAACGGCGAGCGGATCGATGCGGACGCGGTGATCCTTGCCATGGGGTACCGCCCGAATACATCCCTCGCCGCGGCCGCCGGCTTACCGGTGAACGAGATGGGGTTCATCAAGGTCGATGAGTACATGCGCACCCAGAATCCGGAGATATTCGCCGTCGGGGACTGCGCTGAGAAGCGGGACTTCGTCACCCGCAAACCGAGCGCGGTCATGCTCGCCTCCACCGCCACCTCGGAGGCGCGCGTCGCCGGGGCGAACCTGTACCGGCTCTCGGTGGTGAAGACGTTCAGCGGCACGATCGCCATCTTCTCCACCGCGATCGGGGATACCGCGTTCGGAGCGGCCGGGCTGACCGAGGCGGCGGCCCGCCGGGAGGGCTTTGACATCGTCACCGGTAGCTTCACCGGGGTGGATAAGCATCCCGGGTCCCTCGACCATGCTCACCCGCAGTTTGTGAAGCTGATCGCCGCGCGCGAGTCCGGGGTGGTGCTCGGGGGAGAGGTGATGGGGGGTACGAGCGTGGGCGAGCTCACGAACCTCCTCGGATTCGCCATCGAGAACAAGATGTCGGTGAACTCGCTCTTCACCGCCCAGATCGGCACCCATCCCCTGCTCACCGCCCCTCCGACTGCCTACCCCCTGATCAAGGCGGCGGAGGCGGTGCTCAGGGAGATAAGGAGATGAACAGGGAGGCACCCGCGATGAAACTGGAAGAGGCAGCACGGTTGTTGGCAGGCGAGTTCCTGTGCGGAGAGGGACAGAGGGACACGGTGATCGATCGAGCTTACGCTGCCGATCTCCTCTCCGATGTACTGGCGCTTACCGAAGAGAGGACGACGCTGATCACCGGTACGATCAGTCCGCAGGTGATAAAGGTAGCCGATATCCTGAACGTGATCGCGATCATCTTCGTGCGGGGGAAGCGCCCGTCGCCACAGTTGATCGAGTACGCCGAGTGTCTGGGGATCCCCCTTGTGTTTACTGAGAAGACGATGTTCGAGACGTGCGGGCTCCTCTATACGCATGGGGTACGGCCGTGCAAGAACCGCCCCGTGTGCCGGCTTAGATGACGGAGAGACTCGTTTACCGCGTTGAGGCGGGGGACATAGAGCATGGCGGGAACGTTTCTTCTCTAGTAAAATCCGAGTTGAAGGATCGGGGTTTTTCGGAGAAGATTGCTCGCAGAGCGGGGATCGTCGTGTTCGAAGGGGAGATGAACTTGATCCTATACGCCGAGGACGGAGGGACGGTGCGGGTCGAGGTCCTTCCGCAAACGATTGAAATCCTGATCGAGGACACAGGTCCGGGGATTGAGGACGTCGACCTCGCCCTGACCCCCGGCTATTCCACTGCTCCGGAGTGGGCGTTGGAGCTCGGCTTCGGGGCGGGGATGGGGTTGGTGAACATGCGCAATCAGTGTGATCGCTTTGAGATTCACTCCCGCCTCGGAGAGGGGACGCACATCCGCTGCGTGATCTTTGGGGGAGAAGATGCGGATCGCTGAGCTTGTGGACGCCCTCCGCCTCGAGGTGCTCACCCCTACGGTGCCGCTTGCCGGCGCGGTGGCGGGAGGCTACTGCGGAGATCTCCTCTCCGACGTCCTCGCCTCCGCGCGGGCAGACGAGGTTTGGGTCACCATCCAACGCCATATAAACATCGTTGCGGTGGCGAAGGTGGTCGGGATTCCGGCGATCGTGATCTGCAAGGGGATCAGGCCGGGCCGGGAGGTCATCGACAAGGCGGCCGCGGACGGGATCGCGCTCCTCTCCTGTCGTGAGTCCGCGTTCGAGGCCGCCGGGCGGATACACAGGCTGCTCTTTCCGGAGGGGCGGTGAGGACGTACATGGCCGATTTACACATTCACACGTGTCTATCCCCGTGCGGGAGCCTGCACATGTCCCCGCGGGTGATAGTCGAGGAGGCGGTCGCCCGCGGGCTCGACCTGATCGCCGTCACCGATCACAATACATGCGCAATGGGTGAGACCGTGGCGCGCCTCGCCCGGAAGCACGGCCTGTCTTTTCTCTATGGGATCGAGCTCCAGAGCCAGGAGGAGGTGCATCTGCTCGCCTATTTTGACGATGCCCGCGACTGCACCTTGTTCTCTGAAGAGGTTTACCGGTTTCTTCCCGAGGTTC
>JAJRTG010000001.1 GCA_024278395.1 Fidelibacterota bacterium
ACCGCGACCCTTCGTTCGATCTCCTCGGCGGAGAACAGGACCTTCTCTATCCGCTCCTCAATCGGTTGTACGTTCATCTTTTCGCCTCAAGGAAGAAACTCCATAAGTTTCCCCGCTCGGGGAGAAAAAGCAACCCCCGCTTGACCGGAGGAGGGCACTTGGCCATACTAGTTACCGAGGGGGTGGAGCGATGAAAGAGCTGGTGGTGTTGGTCGGGCTTCCGGGGTCGGGAAAGACGAGCTTCCGCAACCGTCATCCGGGTTGGGCGGTTATCTCCAAGGACGACATAAGGAGGAACGTATTCCACCGTGACTTCGACCTCGAGTACGAGGAGGCGGTGGACCGGATCTTCTCCGCGATGCTCGTCGAGGCGGTCGATTCCCCGGCCCAGGTCGTGTGCGTGGACAACACCAACCTCACCCGCGCCGAGCGGGCGCCGCTGATCGAGGTGGCGAGGCTCTCCGGTCGGCTCCCCATCGCCTACGTCATGCCCCTCCTCCCCATGAAGACCATGTACGCGCGCAAGCTGCGGCAGCTCGCTGAGCTCGCCCGAACCCATCCCGAGATAAGCGTGGGGGGCTTCCCCGAGGAGCGCTACGAGTCGATGTACCGCCGGTATGAAGAGGTGAGCGAGGAGGAGGGGTTCGCCCGCGTCTTCCGCGACGTCGCAGTCGTTCCGACGAGCAAGCGATCCCGGCGCCCGCGCCGCGCCCGCGTCAGGCCGGCCCGCACCCTCAAGCCCCTTCCGCTCTTTGCCCAGCAAGTTTGACAACGAAACTCCCGAGCACTATCGTAATCAAAAATACAACCGAAGGAGCCGAAGTCCCTCTGCCACCGGGGCCCCGTCCTTCGATTCGGAACGAAAGGAGATGCTACATGGGCAACATAGACGAGCTTGAGGCCCTGTTGCGGCCGCCGGCGATGGAGATGCCCCCCTATCCTCCCAAGGTGATCACCCTGGCGAGCGGGGAGCGGATGGTGGTGCGCCAGATCGACCGGGACGAGGTCCCGATACTCCTCAAGGCGATCGCCCCCCTCCTCTGGGTGGAGCGCGACTTCTACGACATCGTGGCCGCGCGCCTGTTCGGGGAGCTCCTCGCGTACAAGCGCTACCGGGTGAAGGACGAGTACTGCCTGGTCGGCCTGATCGACGGGGTCCTGGCCGGGATCGTGAACGGCCGACTGGTGGACGAAGAAGTGGGGATGAGCTACCACACGATCACCATCCGCCGCGGGCTGCGCGTCGGGTCGCACATGTTCGCCGCCAAGATGGAGTACCACATGGAGATCCTGGGCCAGAAGGAGGTGCTCATCGTGGCCGAGAGCCCGATCGGGTTCCGGAGGTGGATGATCGAGTACCCGCTGGAGAAGAAGTTCGAGGTCCCCCACGAGCTGGGCGGGGTCCCCTCCTGGACCCTCACCCGCGAGACCTACTTCAAGGCCAAGCCGCGCCTCGTCTCCGGACGACGCCCCGTCCCGCCGGAGCTCCTCGAGAAGGCGAGGACGATCACCCTCCCCGCCGAGGAGACGGTCAAGGCGCAGGTCCTCGGGGAGAAGGGGGAAGGGACATGAGGGAAGTAGCGATCATCGGAGCGGGGATGACCAAGTTCGGCCGGTCCGAGATCGGGCTGATCGAGCTGATGAGCGAGGCCTCGATCAGGGCGCTCGACGACGCGAGCCTCGGCGATCTGCGGGTGGACGCGGTCTACGTGCCGAACATGGGCGCGGCGCGCCTGAACCGGCAGACCGCGATCGCCAGCGCCCTCGTCGACCGGCTCAACCTGTTCCCGGCGATGGCCGAGGCGGTGGAGAACGGCCCTGCGTCGGGGGCGTCGGCGGTGAAGAACGGATTCCAGGCGATCGCCTCCGGGATGGCCGACCTCGTGCTCGTCACCGGCGGCGAGCGGATGCGGGCGGTGAACAACCTCGAGGCGACCGACTTCGTCGCGAGCCTGTCCCACCCCCAGGCCGAGTACATCTACGGGGTCACCCTTCCGGCCCTCGCCGGGATGTTCACCCGGCTGTACATGGAGCGCTATGGGGTTACCGCCCGGCACCTGGCGCTGGTGGCGGTCAAGAACCATGCCAACGCGCTCGACAACCCGTACGCCCACATTCAACAGCGGATCACCCTGGAGGGGATCCTCACCGCACCGGAGGCGGTGGTGAACAACCCGTACATCGCCGATCCGTTGCGGCTCTACGACTGCTGCCCGGTGAGCGACGGGGCGGCGTCCCTCGTCCTCGCCTCCCGGGAGATCGCGGAGAAGCTCGGCCGGCCGGTCGTGCGGATCGCGGGGATCGGCCAGGCGACCGACACCCACGCCGTGCACGAGCGCCCGGATCCGACCGAGCTCACCGCGGTCCGCCTCGCCGCGCAAAAGGCGTTCGGGATGGCCGGGATCACCCCTCAGGACATCGACGTAGCCGAGCTGCACGACGCGTTCACGATCCTCGAGATCGCAGAATCCGAGGAGGCGGGCTTCTTCAGGAAGGGGGAGGGGCACGTGGCCGTCGAGGAGGGCGTAACCTCCCGCACCGGGACCCTCCCGATCAATCCGTCCGGCGGGCTGAAGGCGAAGGGACACCCGGTGGGAGCGACCGGAGTGGCACAGCTCGTCGAGCTTACATGGCAGCTGCGCGGCGAGGCGGGCGAAAGGCAGGTCGAGGGGGCGAAGAGCGCGTTCGCCTGTAACTTCGGCGGGTTCGGAAACAACGTCGTGGCGACCGTATTGCGGCGGGAGGACTGACATGGAAGACAAGAAAGTGTACGGAGTCCGGTGCAAAGCCTGCGGGAAGGAGCTCTACCCGGCGCACGCGCTCTGCCCGGAATGCGGTGGGCGCGAGTTCGAGCCCATTGAGATCCGAGGCGAAGGGGTGGTCCTCACCTACACCGACGTCTACGCACTGCCGCTCGACTACGCCCTCCGCTACCTGCGGCTGGCGATCGTCGAGCTCGAGAGCGGCCTGCGCGCCACCGGCCAGCTCCTGGACGACGACCCAAAGATCGGAAAGCGAGTGCGGGTGACCGTCGGAGTGGTGCGGGAGAGGGGTGAGGAGAAGATCTACGGCCTCCAGTTTGTGCCGGTGTAAGGGAGAAAAAAGACCACGCGGGGAAGGAGTGGGGGCACCTTCCCCGCGCCAGGGCCAGAACAAGGAGGCGTATCTTTCCGTTCTTATTATGCCTAGGTGGGGAGGTTTTCGGACGAACGCCGGCCCGCCCCGTTCGCTGCACCGGGGCCTCACGTTGACGCGGTCCCCTGAAACCGGTATCTCTTAAGGGATATGGCTGCGATCATCTCCTTGCTGGTTGTCGTCGCCCTGTCGCTCCTCATCACGAGGATCGCGACCGTTGCCCTCACCCTGACCGGGCTGTCCCGGGAGGTGGCGCGGTTCCAGGCGAGGTCGGCGTTCAGCGGGGTAGGGTTCACCACCAAGGAATCCGAGCAGGTGATGCAACACCCGGTGAGACGCCGGATCGTCCTTCTCTTGATCCTGCTCGGCAACGCGGGTGTGGTCACCGCCCTCGCCTCCCTGATCATCTCGTTCACCAACTTCGAGGGAGGGCAATGGCTCCCCCGGTTGATCGCCCTGCTGGGCGGATTGATAGTCCTCTGGGCGATCGCGGCGAGCAAGCTGATCGACCGCTGGCTCTCCCGGTTGATCGGCTGGGCGCTCAAGCGTTGGACCCACCTCGACGTGCGCGACTACGCCGCCCTGCTCAACCTGTCGGGGGAGTACCGGGTCGTCGAGCTGCAGGTGAAACCGGGCGATTGGCTCGCCAACCGGCGGCTCTCCGAGCTCAAGCTGCGGGACGAGGGGGTGCTCGTGCTCGGGATCCACAAGGCGGACGGGACCTACATCGGGGCCCCGCGCGGTCACACGGAGATCCATCCGGACGACATGCTCGTCCTCTACGGCAGGTCCTCCGTCCTGTCCGAGCTCGACGCGCGCCGGAGGGGACGGGCGGGGGACCGCGCCCACGCCGCCGCCGTCAAGGCCCAGAAGGAGATCCTCCGGGAGGAGGGGGAGGACTGATCCTCCCTGTCCACCGGGGAACGTGCCCCCCGCCGCCTGGGTGACGCCCCCGCCCAGCCTTGCATTACCGGAAAGGGGGCCCTACAATCCGGATTCGAGGTGTTTTCTATGCCAGAGCAAGTCAGACGAGAGATGATCGAGCACATGAACCGCACCTTGGAGGTGCTGAAGGGCAACCTCGCCAAGGTGCAGACCGGTCGGGCGAACCCGGCGATGATCGAGGACGTGACCGTCGATTACTACGGGACCCCGACCCCGCTCAAGCAGCTGGCGACGATCGTCGCGCCCGATCCCGACCTCCTGGTGGTCCAGCCGTACGACAAGACGCAGATGGGCGCGTTCGAGAAGGCGATCCTCGCCGCTGATCTCGGCCTCAACCCGTCGAGCGACGGTCGCGTGATCCGGATCAAGGTCCCCAAGCTCTCGGAAGAGCGACGGGAGGAGCTGATCCGGATCATCAAGGCGAAGGGGGAAGAGGCGAAGGTGGCGCTGCGCAACATCCGTCGGGAGGCGAACGAAAAGCTCGACCGGATGAAGGAATCGGGCGAGATCTCCGAGGACGACTACCACCGCCACCGGGAGAAGAACGACGAGACGATCCACGAGTACACCAAGAAGGTGGACGCCCTCGTCGAGGAGAAGAGCAAGCAGCTGCGCGTTATCTAATCCGCTCGAGGTGGTTGGGATGGGGGGAACTTCCCGGATCGGGTTTGTCGAGATCTTCCGGCTGCGCGCCTTCTGGGGCGCAATTGCGGTCGGAGCCGGACTCCTCGCCGGATTCGGCCGGTGGGGCCCGGCGTGCGGTCTTGCGATCGGCGGGGCCCTCTTCACCCTCAACTCCTTCTTCATCTACGAGGCGGGAAGATCGCTGCTCTCCAGGGGTAACAGGGCGCGCGGCGGGTTCATCGCCGGGATCGCCCCGCTCGGAAGGTTCGCCTTCCTCGGGGTCGGCCTCGCCGGGACCGCGGCCCTCGGCCAGGAGGCGCTCTTCTCCGCGATGGGAGGGGTGATGCTCGGGCAGGTGCTCATCCATCTGGGGCATCTGAGACGGGGAAAGGTGGCAGGATGTCCGAACACCTAGGGGAGAAGCTGATCCTCCACATCCCGATCGGCGGTGGCGGGATAGATCTCGACTTCATGACGATGGTCATGAGTTGGGTCGTGATCGGGATCCTCGTCGCGCTCGCGCTCCTCTTCCGCCGCTCCCTGCGCCAGCCGGTGGAGGACAAGCCGAACCGCGTCCAGGCGCTCCTCGACCTCACCCTCCACTTCGTTGAGAGCCAGCTCACCTCCAACTTCGCCTCCGAGAGGTTGGCGCGGGAGCTGTTCCCGTTCATCGGAACGCTGTTTCTATTCGTCCTTTTCTCCAACTGGATCTCCATCATCCCGTACTTCGAGTCCCCGACCAAGAACCTGAACGTCACGTTCAGCTTCGCCCTTCTGGTCTTCTTCATGTCCCAGTTCTACGCCGCGCGGATGAAGGGGGTGCGCAGGTACCTGAAGGGGTTCCTCGAGCCGTACGCGTTCATGCTCCCGCTCAACATAATCGGGGAGATGGCCCGGCCCCTCTCGCACGCGTTCCGTCTGTTCGGGAACATGTTCGGGGGGGCGATCATGCTCTCGATCATCTACTCGTTCGCTTTCTTGTCGTTCGGGTTCCCCCTCATCGTCACCGGGTTCTACGGGCTGTTCCAGGGGGCGATCCAAGCGTTCGTGTTCGCCATCTTGGCGGTTGCGTACATCAACGTTGCTGTAGAGACGTAAAAAAAGGAGGAGACATGTTGCAAGAAGCACAGCAGGTGGTAAGCGGGATCTCCGGGGCGGACATCGCCACCGCAGCGAAGTACATCGCTGCCGGATTGTGCATGGGGATCGGAGCGATCGGATCGGCGATCGGGGAAGGGATCGCCGCGGCGCACGCCCTCGACGGGATGGCCCGCCAACCGGAGATGGAGGGGGCGCTCCTGCGGACGATGGTCCTCGGACAGGCGATCACCGAATCGACCGGAATCTACTCGCTCCTGATCGCGATCGTCCTTCTGTTCGTAATGAAATAGGGAGGGAAAGTGGAATTCTTCTGGGGGAAGGTCGTAAAGAACCTCAACCTGACCTTCATCGCCAACCTCGTCAATTTCGCGATCCTCCTCTATCTGTTGAAGAGATTCCTGTACAAGCCGGCCCTCGCCTATCTCGACAAGCGGCGGGAGCTGATCGCCTCCCGGATGGAATCGGCGCGCAAGG
>JAJRTG010000073.1 GCA_024278395.1 Fidelibacterota bacterium
GTCCGGATCATAGACGCAGATCCAAACCTGATCCCCTTCCTGAACGTTCGTTACCCTGTTCGCACCGTTCTTGTCAGACGAAAAGTATATCTCCGCCTGCGTAGCGAACGCTGCCAGGGCAAAGAGCGCCACCAACAGAAATACTATGGCACCCCCTGCGACGTACTGTTTTTTCAATGTTGGTACCTCCTTTACGTAATGTAGCAAACCACCACATCCTTTTATACCAGCTTAATACGCCAACGACAACTCCGATCGGCCTTGTTTCCCGAACAATAAGGACATATGAGATCAGTGAGCACTATCGGCGATTCGGAATCGATTAACGATCGTCTCGGCGATGCTCCCTGTGTCTTTACCCGTAACATCGATCCATTCCACGTCCCGTTCCCGCCGGAACCACGCCATCTGACGGCGGACGAGGGTCCAGGTATTCCTTATGATCCGCTCCCGCAGTTCCTCGTAGGAGAGCCCGCCGTCGAGGTACTCGAACGCCTCCCGCACCCCGATCGTGCGGTAGGCTTGATGTTGCGGTGTCAACCCTTGAGCGCGCAGACTCCTCACTTCATCGATAAGCCCCTCTTCCAGCATCCGGTCGACGCGGGCGGCGATCGCGGCGCGGTGAGCCTCTCGCTCCATCCGCAGCCCGACGACCACGAAATCGTAGGGAAGAGGTTCCGCCGCGTCCTGCAGCTCGCTGATCGGCCAGCCGGTCACCTCATACACCTCAAGGGCGCGTGTTATCCGAAGTCGGTCGTTGGGATGGATCCGACGCGCAGCGGCGGGATCGACCTTCATAAGCTCGGTGTAAAGATCAGGAAGAGGACGCGCGTCCAATCGGGCACGGAGATCGGGATCGGCGGATGGTCCGGAGAAGATCCCGCGCAGCACCGCCCCGAGGTAGAGGGTGCCGCCTCCGGCGATGATCGGGACGCACCCGCGGGATTGGATCTCCGGAATCAGCCGGGCGACATCGTTTCTGAACGCCATCGCGTCGTAACTACCCGTTATCTCAACAATATCGATCAGATGATGGGGAACCCTCTCCCTGACCTCCGAGGTAGGCTTGTCGGTGACGATGTCGAGCCCACGGAAGAAGGCGCGCGAGTCGGCGGAGATGATCTCGCCGGGCAGGCGAAGGGCAACCTCCACCGCCACCGCGCTTTTGCCCACCCCGGTCGGACCGAGGATGACGAGGACCGGCAATCAGTCCTCCCCGAGGAGGAGCTCGCGGAACTTCTTGAGCTCCGCCTGCCTGGACGGATGTTTCAGCTTCTCGATCGCCTTGATCTCGATCTGGCGGATCCGCTCGCGGGTGATGTTGAACTTGAGCGCGACGTCCTTCAGGGTGCGGGGATGCCCGTCGTCAAGCCCGTAGCGGAGCCTGAGGATCTCGCGCTCGCGCTCGTCGAGCTGGTCCAGAGCGCGGTTCAACTGCTCCCGCAGGAACATGCGGAAGGTCTCTTTCGTCGGGGAAGGGGAGTGGGGATCCTCGATGAAATCGCCGAGGGTATCCTCCTCATCGTCTCCGATCGGCCGCTCGAGCGAGGCGGTGTACTGGGAGACGTTCTCGACTTTCTTGATCTTATCGATCGACATCCCGGTGATGCGGGATAGGTCCTCCAGGGTGGGGGCGGCCCCGTGCTTCTGGATGTACTCGCGCTTGATCCGATTGAGCTCGCGCACCGTCTCGATCATGTGCACCGGCACGCGGATCGTGCGGGACTGGTCGGCGATCGCGCGGGTGATCGCCTGTCTGATCCACCAGGTGGCGTAGGTGGAGAACTTGTATCCCCGCTTGTAATCGAACTTCTCCACCGCGCGCATCAAACCCATGTTCCCCTCCTGGATCAGATCGAGGAACGACAACCCGCGGTTCATGTAGCGCTTGGCGATCGACACGACCAGGCGCAGGTTGGAGACGGTGAGCCGCTCCCGCGCCTCCTTCCCTTTCTTGACGATCTCCTCCAGTTTCTTTTTCTCCTCAGGGCTGAGAACGGTGATCCCGTGCTCCTCGGACAGACGGGCGTTCTCCAACCGCTCGGCCGCCTCCTTCCCCGCCTCCATCGCCATCGCCAGCTCCACCTCCTCCTCCTTGGTCAGGAGGGGAACCTTACCGATCTCACGGAGGTACGTCTTCACCGGGTCTTCCCTGCGGGTGGAGCGCTCCCGGTCCTCCCACTCCTCGATTACTTCCTTACTCGGAACCTCCTCCACCACCGGGGTCTCAGCGATATCCTCCTCCTCCGCCACCTCGGTGATGATCTCCGGCTCCACGACCAAATCGGGATCGACCGGTTCGAGCTCCTCTACAGGGGAACTCGCCTCGGGAAGGTCTTTCCGCTCAGGCTCGTCCACGGATTGCTTTTCCTTCTTGGGCATCCCTCCTCCTTGCGATCTTCTCCGCGACAAGGGCGCTGTAGGCGCGCTGCAGCTCATCGATCTTTGCTCTATCTTTCGCCCTTTTGATCTCTTCCCGCAGTTCCCGTAATCGCTGCTCGATCACCGGTAGGCGCACAAGCCGCACCAACGCATCACTGAGCGCTTTCTTTGCATCACTAAATACAACCGGGGCAATAACAAGTTTGCTCGCAAGGCGCACCGCATCCTCGTCGACCCGGGAGACGACCTTCGCAGTGTCGATAGGATCACCCATCTCAGCGATCGCCTCTACAAGTGTCCGATATCGAGGGGAGAAATCCTCCGGCCCGGCAAGCCGGCTTACCTCCTCCCACTTCGCCTCCCCGCGCAGGAGGAGTCCGAGGATGATCTCCTCCTCCCCCCACGCCTCCTCAACCTCTTCCACATGCTCTTGGTCCGGTCTCGCCGCCCGCCCGCGTGAGAGCTCGCGCACAACCTCATCGGTCGGAAGGTCGATCAGCTCCCCCAGACAACGACCAACCTCCTGACGCAGCGGGAGGCTGCTCAGTCCTTGGTAGAACGAGCGCGCCGCGTCGAGCGCTTCTTCCTTCCCCTTCAGGCTCGTAAGGTCGTATCGTTCCTTGAGCGTCTCCAGGAAGAAGATATGAAACGGAATCGCCTCTGAGATGACCTGTGAGAATTTCTCTTTGCCCTCCCGGCGGACGAAACTGTCGGGATCCTCCCCCTCAGGGAGGGCGGCCACCCGTACGGAGAGCCCCGCATTGCGCAGAATCTGCATCCCACGCACCGATGCCGCAGCACCGGCCGCATCGCGGTCGTAGACGATCACCACCTCATCGGCGAACCGGGCAAGGATCTCGGCCTGGCTGCGGGTGAGAGCCGTTCCCATGCTCCCAATCGCGTTGATGACTCCAGCGACATGGAGCGAAAGGACGTCCGTGTATCCCTCAACCAAGACGGCGAACCGACGAGCGGCTATCTCCTCCCGCGCCCAGGAAAGGCCGTACAGATGCCTTCCTTTATCGAACAGCGGAGTCTGGGGGGAGTTCAGGTACTTCGGCTCCCCGGAGAACGCGCGTCCTCCGAACGCGATCGGGCGCCCGTTGAGGTCGTAGATCGGGAAGATCACCCGATCCCGAAACCGGTCGTACAGGCTCTCGCTCTTCCCCTTTACGAGAAGCCCGAGCTCGAGCAGTGTCTTCGTCCCGTAGCGCTTGGAAAGCCGCCTCTTCAATCCTTCCCATTCATCGAGAGCGTAGCCGAGTCCGAACCGCTGCCACACTTCTTCCTCATAACCGCGGGAGACGAGGTAATCGCGGGCCCGCTTTCCGAGCCGGGGGTGGTGCAGGTTATCGACGAAGTATTTCGCCGCCTCCGCGTTGATCTCATAGAGCTTCTCCCGGGTCCCGTCCCCCTTGCGGGAGATCTTGATCCCGGCCTCCGCGGCCAGCCGCTCCAGGGCCTCGGGAAACGAGATCCGTTCGATCTTCATCAGAAAAGCGAACAGATCCCCGCCCTCCCCGCAGCCGAAGCAGTGCCACAGCCCCTTCTCCGGATCGACGTAGAAGGAGGGAGTGTCGTCCTTATGGAACGGACAGTGCCCCTTGTAGCGCGACCCGGACTTTGTAAGCGTGAGATAGCGGGAGACCAGGGAGATGATATCGACCCGGGCCTTGATCGCTTCCACGTCCGAGCGGTCAGCCATTCTGCCCCACCTCCCGCAGGAACGGGTTCATCCGCCGCTCGGCCGACAAGCGCGTGCGTGGTCCGTGTCCGGGGTAGATGAGAAAGTCTTCTCCCAGTGCAATGATACGAGCAAGCGATCGCTGCATCTCGGTCCACGACCCGCCGGGAAAATCGGTTCGCCCGATCGAACCGGCGAACAGGAGATCCCCTGTGAACAGATTCCCGTCCCCAAGAAGGGTGACGCTTCCCGGGGAGTGGCCGGGGGTGTGAAGGACGCGCAGCCCGGCGACCTCGTCGCCCTCGTCGATGTAGCGATCGAACGAAGGGTGGTCGGGATAGTACTCGTCCACAAATCCAAGGTCGGCACGATGGATGAGAAGCTCGGCTCCATGCTCCTTGAGCGTCCAGTCCCCTCCTACATGATCGAAGTGGCCGTGGGTGTTCACCACGAGGTCGACCTTCCTGCCGTCCAGAAACTCGCGCAGGCGGGCGTTGTACACAGCGGGATCGATCAGAACAGTAACATCGGCGGTCTCAATCAGATAACAGTTAGTGGCGAGATCTCCCAGGACGATCTTCTCCACCCGCATATGGCCCCCTCTACGCACGCGCTACCGCAAGCACATAAACCCTCGCGTAACCACCAGCCTTAAGCGCGCGGGCACACTCCTCCACCGTCGCTCCGGTAGTGAAAATATCATCAACGATGAGTACCGTCCCTTGCCCTGATCTTACAACCTTGAACGCACCGCGCAAGTTCTTCCGCCGGGCCGCCGCGGAGAGCTCGGCCTGCGCCGGGGTCTGGCGCACCTTCGCAAGGAGGCGCTTGACCGGGATCCCAAGCCGGCGCCCCAAGCCATGCGCGAGAATCCGTGCTTGGTTGAACCCGCGGGCCCTCCGATCGGCACGGGTCATCGGGACGTAGGTGATGCGGTCGATATTGCCGAACGGTTCTTCTTCGCGAACGTATTCGGCCAACCGGGCGATGAGGAAACGGGCGATCGCCGGTTCCTTCTCGAACTTGAACTCCCGCACCAACGTCCCCCAACCAGAGCGGTACGGCCCGAGGGCGCGAGCGACATCGAACTCCCGTCTCCGCGTCCCACAGGCCGGACATAGATCGAGGGCGGGATCCTTCAGCTCCTCCTGGCAGACGTAACAACGGGGTCCTTCCAACCGTGGAAGCTCAGCCGCACAATCCGGGCAGACCGGGTCCAATCCGTCGCATGCTCCCCCGCACAGAACGCAGCGCGGCGGGAAGAGGAGGGAGAGAAGCCCCTCCCCCCACCTTCCCAGCGGCTTAAGAAACGACGTACTTCGCCACCCGAACGAGCTGGTTCGTATAACCCCACTCGTTATCATAGAAGGTGACAACCTTAAGAAGACGCTCATCGACTACCTTGGTGAGGTTGAGATCGACGACGCTCGCCCGTGATTCGCCGATGATGTCGCTTGACACGATCGGGTCGTCGCTCACCCCGAGAATCCCCTTGAGTTCACCCTCCGCGTAGCGCCGTAGAGCGGCGTTCACCTCATCGGCGGTCACCGCCCGCTTCATCTCGGCGGTGAAGTCACTCACCGACCCGGTGGGGACCGGTACGCGGAATGCCATCCCGTTCATCTTACCGGCAAGGGAGGGGATGATCTTCGTCGTGGCGGTCGCCGCACCCGTCGTGGTGGGGATGATATTGGCGGCAGCAGCACGCCCCCGAACCAGCTTCTTGTGCGGGGAGTCGACCAGCCGCTGGTCCGCGGTGTAGCCGTGCACCGTGGAGAGGAACGCGTGCACGATCCCAAATTCCTTCTCCAGGACGTAGGCGACCGGAGCGAGCGAGTTCGTCGTGCACGAGGCGGCGGCGAGAATCGTGTCCTTGGCCGAATCGTACTCCTTGTGGTTCACCCCGTACACGAACTGACGGATGTCCGGGCTCTTCGGCGGAGCGGAAAGCAGCACGCGCTTCGCCCCCGCCTCGAGATGCAACGAGGCCTTCCCCCGCTCGAGGAAGACACCGGTCGACTCGATCACCAGGTCGATCCCCTCCTTTCCCCACGGAAGGTCCTTGGGGTTCTTCTCGGAAAGGAGCGGGATGAACTTGCCGTCGACCTTGATCCCATTCTCCACCGCCTCCACCGTCTTTCCGTAGCGGTGGTAGACCGTGTCGTAGGTGAGAAGGTACCGCGCCATCTCCGGTGTGATGAACGGATCGTTGATCGCCACGATGTCGAGGGCTGGATCCCCGTAGGCGATGCGGAAGAACGCCCTCCCAATCCGGCCGAACCCGTTGATTGCCACTTTGCTCATTGTCTTACCTCCCTTTCGTAGTTTTCTACCATCTCGATGAAATAGCGGTGGATGCGCAGGTCATCCGTAAGCTCGGGATGGAAACTCGTCACGAGCACGTTCCCTTCCCGCGCCATGACCACCGCCCCCTCGTGCCGCGCCAGCGGGCGTACCCCCGGGCCCATACGGGTGATGTACGGGGCGCGGATGAAGACCGCCGGCACGTCGTCCCCGATCCCGTCCACGGAGAGGACCGTCTCGAAGCTGTGCACCTGCCTGCCGGAGGCGTTGCGCGCGACCGTGATGTCGATCGCACGGATATAGGCTTCTTCTTGTCCCTCGATCTCCCGCGCCAAGAGGATCATCCCGGCGCAGGTCCCGAAGAACGGGAAGCCCGTTCGCCCCATCTCACGCAGTCGCGCCAGCAGTCCTCCCCCTGCGAGGAGTGAGATCGCGGTCGATTCCCCCCCTGGGAGGATCAGCCCGCTTAAGCCGTCAAGCTCCTCGGCCTTCTTCACCGCCCGCGCGGCGACCCCTAATCGGGACAGGCTCACGATGTGCTCGCGCACGGCCCCCTGCAGCCCGAGGACCCCTATCGTGCCTTCCATTCAGCGGACCTGCATCATCTCGTGCGGCGGGATCTCCTCGATCGCGATCCCCGACATCGCCTCCCCCAGACCGGCGGAGACCTCGGCCAGGATCTTCGGATCGCTGTAATGGGTCGTCGCCTCGACGATCGCCCGCGCCCGCTTCTCCGGATCGCCGGACTTGAAGATCCCGCTTCCCACGAACACTCCGTCCGCCCCGAGCTGCATCATCAGCGCAGCATCGGCGGGAGTGGCGATCCCGCCAGCGGCGAAGTTGACCACCGGAAGGCGCCCCTTCTCGCGGATGAGAAGAAGGACCTCGTACGGAGCCCCCATCTCCTTCGCCATCTTCATCAGCTCGTCGTCGGGAGCGGCGAGGACGGCGCGGATCTGCTCCTGCATCAACCGCATGTGCTTGACCGCCTCAACCACGTTCCCGGTTCCGGGCTCCCCCTTGGTGCGGATCATCGCCGCCCCTTCCCCGATCCGGCGGCAGGCCTCACCGAGGTCGCGCGCACCGCACACGAACGGGACGGTGAACGCCCACTTGTCGATGTGATACCGGGGATCGGCCGGAGTGAGGACCTCGGATTCGTCGATGTAATCGACCTCGAGTGCCTCCAGGATCTGCGCCTCAACGAAGTGACCGATCCTCACCTTGGCCATCACCGGAATGGAGACCGCGGCCTGAATCTCCTTCACCTTCTCGGGGTCGGCCATGCGCGCCACTCCGCCTTGGGCGCGGATGTCGGCCGGTACCCGCTCCAGGGCCATCACCGCCACCGCTCCCGCCTTCTCCGCGATCTTCGCCTGCTCGGCGGTGGTGACGTCCATGATCACCCCGCCCTTCAACATCTCGGCGAGCCCGCTCTTTACGCGAAACGTACCTTTTTTCACCATTTTACTCACCTCTCGGCTTCCGCCGTCTCATTATACGGCACAGGAAAGAAAACTACAGGGTTTTCCGCTTGCGATTCGCCTGAGCGCCCCAGTTGAGCTTCTCGGCAAGGAACCGGAAGAAGGGTGGGGAGTCCCCCATGCGGACCAGGAGCGTGGAAACGGGCGCGCGGGTTATCGTGACCGTATCCTCGGGGGAAAGGTCAGCGATACTGTCCCCGTCGGCGATGAGCGCGGTCTGCGTGTGAGCGCGCACGTGCAGCGTTATCCCCCCCGGGAAGACAAGCGGGCGCAGCCCCAGCCGATGAGCGGCGAGCGGGGTGGCAACGATGCAGTCCGTCCCGGGGACGATCACCGGGCCTCCAGCGGAGAGGTTGTACGCTGTCGATCCGGTCGGGGTGGAGATTATCAAGCCATCCCCGGGGTAGGTGGCGATCGTCCCGCCGTCCGCGTCCAGGAGGTCGAGCTCGCAGAACCGGGTGGGGCCCTCCCCGAGGAAGACGAGGTCGTTGAGCGCGGTTCCGCGGTCATCCCCGACCTGGTAGGAGATCCGCATCAGGGTCTCGACCGTGAAATGCCCCTGCAGGACCTCCTCCAGGGCCTGGGTGAGGGAGGCGGCCCGCACCTGGGTGAGGAACCCGAGCGATCCGAGGTTCGCCCCGAGGATCGGGATCTCGAATCGGGAGAATATCCCCGCCGCCCGCAGGACCGTCCCGTCTCCGCCCAACGCAACGATGAGCGCCCCCTCAGGTTCGACCGGTTGGGGAGGGACCTCCTCCACCGGGATCCCCTTGACCCCCTTGAGGCTGCACCACGCCTTGAGGATGGCGAGGGCGCGCAGCGCTCCTTCTTTACCCGTGTTGACAACGATATAGATTCTATTGAGTTCCATCTTTCCGATCCTACCCGAGCCCCTGCCTCAGATCAACGGGCCCGGCGGGAAACGTACTTCCAACGGCACAGGATCCTTTCCAGGCCGTCGACCGCCAGGTAGAGGATGAGGCCGAGCAGTGCGAGGGCGATGATACCGGCGAACGCGCGGTCGCGTTGAAAGAGCATGTGCTTGTTGATGTAACCGCCGAGGCCGGTTCCGAGGGCCGCGTTCGTCTCGGCGATGTACAGAAAAGCGATCCCCAGTCCGATGCTCACCCGTACGCTGGTCAGGATGTCCGGAAGGCTCGCAGGCAGGATCACATGCCAGTAGATCTGCCAGCGGCTCGCCCCGGCGGAGCGCACGCTGATGATGTGCTCCTCCGGGATATTCTTCGCCGCCCCCCGCGCCGAGACGAGGATCTGGAAGAAGAGGACGAGCGCCACCATCGCCACTTTAGTCCCGCTCCCAGTCCCGAACACCACAAACAAAAACAGGATGAGCGCCACCTGCGGAATCGGGTATGTGATGTAGATGATCGGGGAGAGGAACCTGTCGAGCGTCGGCTCACGGCCGGTCGTAAGGCCGAGCGGGACCCCGGTGGCAAGGGCGATCAGGATCGCGAGGATCAGCCGCCAGGCGCTCGCGAGGAAGTGATGCTGCAGTTCGGCTGCGTTCTTCACCACCTGGGAGAGGGCGTTGAACGGGCCGGGAAGGAGCGGCGCGTTATTGATCGCGTTCACCGCGATGCTCGCCATCTCCCAGATGAACAGGAGGGCGCAGATGCTCGCGACATAGGTCAGGGTACGCTTCATTTCTCGAGTACCTCCCGCAGTTTGCGCACCGTTTGGGTATAAGCGGCGCTCTCCCGGTAATCGAGCCCCCCCATCTCAGGGTTCTCCACTCTCTCCTTGATCCGGGCCGGCCGTTCGGTGAGGACGAGGATCTCCTGGCCGAGGAACGCCGCCTCCTCGATATCGTGGGTGACGAGGATGAGGGAGAACTTGTGCGTCCGCCACAGCGTCAAAAAGAGGTCCTGGATCCGCTCACGGGTGAGGGTGTCGAGGCTCGCCAGGGGCTCGTCCATCAGCATCACCGAAGGGGCGGTCGACAGGGCGCGGGCGATCCCCACCCGCCGCTTCATCCCCTCGGAGAGCTCCGCCGGGTAGCGGTCTTTAACCTCGCTCAGGCCGAGCTCGTCGAGCACCGCACCCGCGTCCTGCTTCGGGTAGTCCCCGGAGAGGAGGAGCGAGAGGTTCGCGTTCTGCCATACGGTCTTCCACGGGAGCAGGCCGGCGTTCTGCAGGATCAACGCCACATCCCGACGCGGGCCGGTGACCGGTGTTCCGGAGATCGTGATCGTGCCTTCGGTGGGAAGGAGAAGCCCGGAGATGGAAAACAGGATCGTCGTCTTGCCACAACCGGACGGACCGATGAGGGCGAGACTCCTCCCCCTGTCAAGGGTGAAGTCCACCCCGTCGACCGCGCGGACCGCGGAGCCCGGGCTGCCGTAATCGATCTTGAGGGAACGTACCTCAATCATTTCACGAATTGGTCGGTCGTCAGCTCCTCGTACGTCGGGTGCTTCCAAGTATAGCGCTTCGCGTTCACCCAAGCGATGACGTCCTCGAACTGCCCGCGGGGAACCATCCCCGGAGGAGGGAAGTGGGGGATCACAAACGTGTTCATGATCCCCTCCGGCACAGAATCCTCGGTCATTCCGGGGAAGAAGAGGGAGAGTGCCTCGTCGATCCCAATGGCGATGAGCTCCTCCCGCGTGGAACTGTTTATCCTCTCCACCGCGTCCCGGTAGGCGTCGTAGAAGCGCTCGACCAAATCGGGATGGGCGTTCACAAAATCGCGGCGGAACACGATAACGCTCGGGAGAAGATCTATCCCCTCGAAGTCCGAGAGGTGGACGAGATGGCTGTCCTTCATCAGGGATGGATAGTTGGAGATGTAGGTGATGTACGGCTCGGGGAGGACGGCGGCGTAGACCGAACCGAGGGAGAGGAAGGTCGCCACCTGGAGGAGGTCGTACCAGTAGGAGTAGTCCTTGTCGGGATCGATCTTGTAACCGAGGTGCTCCATCAGCTTGTCGATGTCATACTCGATGTCGCTCATTGAGGTGATGGCGATCGACTTGAGATTGCTTCCCCGCGCGGTGCGGGACAGGAGATCATCGATCGAGGTGATGTTGAAGTAACTCTGGGAGAGGAGGGCAAGGCTCCCTGTCTGTTCCGGCTTGTAGGCCGTGCTTGTGATCACGATGTCCGTCCCCGATGTGTAGAGGAGGACCGCTGTCGTGAGGTCGCAGACCATCCCGTCGATGTCCCCGGCCATCAAGGCGAGGCTGCGCGCTTGATTGTCGCTGAGCCCGATCACCTCCACGTCCACCCCGTGCTTGGGGAAAAGCCCCCAACCGTTGGCGAGCGCGATCGGAAGCGATCCCATCACCGGAGGGAGACTCACGCGAATCTGCCCCGGCGGTTCGGAAAAAGCAAGAAGAGTAAACCCTAAGAAGACCAAAAAGAAAACGACCGAGCGTCGAAGATGGACGAACACAGCTTTCCCTCCTTTGTCTGTGCTACCATATCGTTGAATTATACATTAGCCCCTGTGGGAGAAAAAGCGTAGCAGCTTATCATATGGAACGATCCGGTCTTCTCCGGTAAACTGAGCCGTCGGCAAACCGGTTTCGGACACTTCAGGAGGATCCAATGAAGAAGACGGTCGGGATCATCGGCGGGATGGGGCCACTCGCCACCGTCGAGCTCTTTCGCCGCATCGTGTTGTCCACACCGGCGAAGGAAGATCAGGACCATCTCCGAATCATAATCGATAACAACCCCGCGATCCCTGACCGGACCGCGGCGATCCTCGACAGGGACAAAAGCCCGCTTCCGCTCCTTATCAAGACCGCCCGCATCCTGGAACAGGCCGGGGCGGATATACTCGTCATGCCGTGTAACACCGCGCACTTCTACATCGACGAGCTGCGCCGGGCCGTGCGGATCCCGATCGTCAATATGATCGAGGAGACTGTAAAGCTGCTCCGCACAGAAAAAGTCGGCATTCTCGCCACGGACGGAACGCGCCGGTCGGGGGTGTACCACCGCGCCTGCGCTGCACGCGGGGCAACGGTCATCGAACCGAACACCGCCGACCAACACTTGATCATGCGCATAATTTATGAGATCAAGGCCGGAATTCCACCGAACAGGTTTCAGGACGATCTCCTCGGAACGCTTAACCGGATCCAGCAAGCGGGAGCGAAGGAAGCGATCATCGGCTGCACCGAGCTCTCGCTGATCCCGCTTCCCGGAGAAACCCCCATTCCAGTCCACGACGCCCTCGCGATCCTCGCGCAAACGGCTGTTGCGTGGGCACACGACGGGTAAGCCTATCCCTTGGTTTCCATGGTGAGCAATTCCCTCACCTCCTTCAACCTCGGGAGCGACGGCTGCGCCCCTCTTCGAGTGGTAGCCAACGCCCCCGCCGCGTTGGCCCATTCAACAGCCGTCTCGATGGGTTGATCCTCCGCCAAGGCGGCCGCCAAGGCGCCGTTGAACGCGTCGCCAGCCGCGGTGGTGTCCACTGGATCGACAGGGAACGGGTTAAAATGTCGACTGTGCTCCTTGTCGATCAGGTACGCCCCTTCCTCACCGTCGGTGCAAATCACCGTCTTCACCCCCGAGGCCAACAGCTTTGCAGCGGCTTTCTCTATCCTAGGTTCATCAGTCAGAGCGGCGAGCTCCCCTCGATTCGGGGTGATGATGTCCACCCGCTCCA
>JAJRTG010000074.1 GCA_024278395.1 Fidelibacterota bacterium
AGAGGCCGACCGCCCGGTTCGGGATGTTGAACAGGGTGAACGAGCCGATGAGAAGAGAGACCACCCCGCCGGTGGTGAGGATCCCGTTGGTGGGGGTGAACGCGTCGAGGATCATCAGCCCAACCCCGAACAGTATCAGGACCACCCCGACCACGTTCACCGGGAGGACCTGCAGCCCGAAGAAGGCGAGGGTGAGGCAGATCCCGCCCGCCGCCAACCCGAACCCGATCCCGGGGTGGAAGAACTCGTAGATCAGTCCGTACAGCCCGATGATGAACAGGACGTATACGATGTTCGGATCGGCGAGGAGTCCGAGGAGTCGTTCGCGCAGGCTCGGGCGGATCTCGACGATTTGCCTTCCTGCGGTGTGAAGGATGCGGCCGTCCGGGAGGGTGTAGCCGTCGAGCTTATCCAGCAGGTCGGGGAGATCGTCGGCCATCAGGTCGATCACCCCCTGGTCGAGAGCCTCCTGGGCGGTGAGGGAGCTCGATTCGCGCACCGCCTTCTCCGCCCACTCCACGTTCCGGCCTCGCTCCTCCGCGATCGACTTGGCAAAGGCCACGGCGTCGTTGGTGATCTTCTCGGTCATCGTCTTGTCCTGACCCTCCTCACCCCCAGTCCCGATCAGCTCCACCGGATGAGCGGCACCGATGTTCGTCCCCGGCGCCATTGCGGCGACGTCGGCGGCGAGGGTGATGAGCGCTCCGGCCGATGCAGCCCGGGCCCCGGCCGGTCCGACGAAGACGACGATAGGGACGGTAGAGGAGAGTTCGGCCATGACGATGTCGCGCATCGATTCGCCCAGCCCGCCCGGGGTGTTGAGCTCGATTATGAGCATCTCACCGTGCGCCTCTTCCGCCTGGGCGATCGCCCGCTTGACGATGTCCCGGCTCACCGGGTTGATCGAGCCGGAGAGGGTGAGGTGAAAGATCTCCCCCGCCCCGAGCGCGGGAAGCGACGCCCCAGCCAGGAGGAGCAACAGCCAGACGACGATCCTCAGCCTTTTCATGATACTATGAAGGTACTCCATACCGCCTCATGTTTGCAATTCTTCCAAAACTCCCTTGTCTTCAAAGTTTGGTGATATGCATTACCGACAAACGCCTCCGGATGTGCTATAGTATCCCTGTAACTTGAGGAACCCCCTCATCTTTTTCACCACCCGGAGAGGGCGGTCGAGCGCAAGCTTGGCCGCCCTTGCACTTCAGCGGAAGAGCCCGACGATCCCGGTGTTGATCAGGTAGATGATCCCGAAGAGCAGCGGATAGAGCACCGCGAGGGACAGGATGAGCGGGAAGATCTCGAACATCCTCCCGCGGGGATTGCCCGGCCAGTAGAACCCGTCGGCGAACAGGTACTCGATCGGGGGGCGGGGGTGGCGCCACTCGCTCGTCCTCCCCTCGACGAGCTCGATCAGGTCGTTGAACGGTGAGTGGGCGGCGGCTCGTGCCCGGAGGTGGACGAACAGGCCGACGAGAAGTACGACGTAGGAGAGGAGCGGGATCATCCCCCCGTACTGGGCGATCATGTTGTACACACCGTGAAGTCCGACAGCGACCGCGAACCCGCCGATCACCCGGACGGTCCGTCCGCGGCCGGGGACGAACCGCGCGTACCCGAGCAAGAGGCCGGCGATGGCATCGAACAGGATGTGGCCCGGAAGGGCGCGGGCGAGGAGGATCTCGTGGAACACTGTCTGGAAATGCGCGATGTCTCCGGCCGACCACGCGGAGTGGGTCGAGCTGAAGATGTACCAGAAATCCTCATAGGCTCCGAACCCGAGCCCAAGGGTGCCGAAGTAGATGGAGAGATCGAGCGGCTCGGCCAGGTCGGGGAAGGGGAACTTCCAGATCGTCAATCCCATCAGCCCGAACTTCACCCCCTCCTCCACCGCGCCGGCGGTTACGAACGCGGAGAAGGCGCCGCCGGCGGCCGGGAGCCGGAGGAGGAGGCGGATCCCCTCCACTGGGATCACCCCGATCATCCCGATGACAAAGCACAGGGTGACCGTCGTTCCCGGAAGCCGGCGCAGCGGGTTCGCCCGGTAGAGGAGGAAGAGATAGGCGAGCGACAGGGCGGAAGAGAGGTAGATCGATCGCACGAACAGGTCCATGGTGCTCCGATGATAGTGCCCGCGCGCCGCTGGGACAATCGCTACATGAAGTGGAGGACGTAATGGTAGTAGAAGAAGAAGACGGGTAGGGCGAACAGGAGCCCGTCTATCCGGTCGAGGGCGCCGCCGTGCCCGGGGAGGAAGGTCCCCGAGTCCTTCACATCGGCCGCCCGCTTCAGCTTAGATTCGAATACGTCTCCGAGCTGCACCGCCATCCCGACGAGCAGGGACGAGGCGATGATGTGGGGGAAGCCCTCCCAGAACGCGAACTGGCGCCAGACCGGGGAGAGGGTCGCCCCGAGCGCCGCCCCCACGATGGTGAGGAGGAACCCGCCGGCCACCCCCTCCCACGTCTTCTTCGGGCTCACCCTCGGAAACGCCTTATGCCTTCCGAAGAGGCTTCCTACGATGTACGCCCCGGAATCGTACCCCCACACCATCAGCAGGACGACGAGGGCGTGCGTCGCCCCGACCCGCGGCTGGTCGGGCGGGCCGCTTATGTAGATGGAATAGAAGAAGTGGAGGAGCCACGGGATGTAGAGGAGCCCGAACACCCCGGCCACCGCCTGGAGGAACCCCTGCTTGTGTGGGAGGCTGCGCAGGTACCGGAGGACCTGGTAGCTGACGGCGGAGAGGAGGCCGACGTCGCCGTAGATGCCGTCCCGGATCACGTATCCGAAGATGAGGATCGGCACCCAGATGAGGAAGTCCATGGCGGCCAGGGGGATATCGATCCGTTTCATGAGCTGCAGGTACTCCACCGCCGCCGGGTAGGCGGCGACGAGGATCAGGATTCCCACGATCCATTGGATGCCGAACCTCGTTCCGGCGTACAGGACGGAAAACACTATCGCCCCGGCGATGAGGGCGCTTACGATGCGCTTGATGACGTTCATCCTTCCTCCTCCACCCTCCCGAACCGCCGCTTACGGCGCTGGTAGGTCTCGATCGCGCGGAGGAGTTCCTCCGGAGTGAAATCGGGCCACAGGATGGGGGTGAAGTAGAGCTCGGCGTACGCCGCCTGCCAGAGGAGGAAGTTCGAGAGGCGCTTCTCCCCGCTTGTGCGGATGATGAGGTCCGGATCGGGAATGTCTGCGGTGTAGAGCGAACCGGCCAAGGCCTCCTCCCCGATCGCATCCGGATCGAGCCTTCCGCTCGCCGCCGCGGCGGCCAAGGTCCGGCACGCACGCAGGATCTCCTGGCGCGATCCGTAGTTCAGCGCGACGTTGAGGTAAAGCTTGGAGTTGTCCGCGGTGGCGGTGACGGCGTCCTCCACCGTCTTCCGCAGGCGCGGCGGAAGAGGGGAGAGATCCCCGAGGACGGTGAGCCGGACCCCCTCCTCCACGAACTCCCGCAGCTTCTCGGCGATGAACCGGTCGAGCAGATCCATCAGGAAGTCCACTTCCTCCTTTGGTCGGCTCCAGTTCTCGGTGGAGAACGCGTACAGGGTCAGATATTCAAGCCCCAGTTCCCGCCCCGCGAATCGGATCAGCCGCTCCGCGGCCTGGGCCCCGGCCTGATGCCCGGCGGTGCGGGGAAGGCCGCGCGCCTTGGCCCAGCGCCCGTTTCCGTCCATGATGAGCGCTATATGCCGCGGCAATCCGCCCTGCTTCACCCTTTCGATCAGCTCGTGCATCTCTCCTCCACGAGGGACCGGCGCGCCTCCTTGACCACGGTGAGGGAACCGGTCACAAGGAGTGCATCGTTGATCTGCAGCTGCTCCTGCGCCGCCTCAAGACCCTCTTCCACTGACTTGGTGACCGCCGCCTCTGCCCCGTAGCTATGGGCGAGTGAAAGGAGATCCCCTGCCGGGAGCGCGCGCGGGCTGTCCGATCGGGTGAGGACGATCCGGTGAAACAGTGGGAAGAGAACCCCGCACATCGCATCCACCTCCTTGTCCTGCATGATCCCGAACAGGAGTATAC
>JAJRTG010000007.1 GCA_024278395.1 Fidelibacterota bacterium
GGAGGCGCAGCGGCTGGGACACTCCTACATCGGACCGGAGCACCTGCTGATCGGACTGGTACGGGAGACGGACGGCCTGGCCGGGGATCTCCTCCGCAAGTACGGACTCACTCCGGAGGCGTTGCGACAACAGGTGGTGAATATGGTCGGAAAAGGAGCGGAAGAAGGGCGCGTGCAGGAGCCGTCGTCGACCCCCACGCTGGACAAGTTCTCCCGCGATCTCACCGCGATGGCCAAGCAGGGGAAGCTCGACCCGGTGATCGGCCGGCACGAGGAGATCGAGACAGTGATCGAGATCCTGTCCCGCCGCACCAAGAACAATCCGGTCCTGATCGGCGAACCCGGGGTGGGTAAGACGGCGATCGTGGAGGGATTAGCGCAGCGGATCGTGAAGGGCGAGGTGCCCGAGCTCCTGAAGGGGAAACGGGTGGTCGAGCTCGATCTCACCGGGATCGTCGCCGGGACGAAGTACCGCGGGGAGTTCGAGGAGCGGATCCGCAAGGTCCTCGATGAGGTGAAGGAGAACCAGGACGAGATCATCCTGTTCATCGACGAGGTCCACCTCCTCGTCGGGGCCGGCGGCGGGGGAGAGGAAGGGACGATGGACGCGGCCAACATCCTGAAGCCGATGCTCGCCCGCGGGGAGCTGCACGTGATCGGGGCGACGACCCTTGGTGAGTACCGCAAGCGCATCGAAAAGGACCCCGCGCTGGAGCGGCGGTTCCAGCCGGTGTTCGTCGCCGAGCCGACGGTAGAGCAGACGACCGAGATCCTGCGCGGGCTGAAAGACCGGTTGGAGGCGCACCATAAGGTGAAGATCACCGAGGAGGCGATCGTGGCCGCGGCCGAGCTCGCTGACCGGTACATCACCGGGCGGTTCCTCCCGGACAAGGCGATCGACATCCTGGATCAAGCGTGCGCCCGGATCCGGATCCGCAACACCATGCCCCCGATCGAGGTCCAGGAGGGGGAGGCGAAGATCAAGCACCTCCAGCGCGAAGAGGCGGCGGCGGTGGCGGCGAAGGACTTCGGCCGCGCCGAGGAGATCAAGCTCGACCGCCAGAAGTGGGAGGAGAAGCGGGACCGGGCGATGGAGGAGTGGAAGAAGACCCGCGCCAAGTCCGTGCCCGACGTGCGCACCGAGCATGTGGCCGAGATCGTCTCCCGGCTGACCGGGATCCCGGTGGCCGAGCTCACCAAGGAGGAGCGGGAGAAGCTCCTGGCGATGGAGGAGCTCCTCCACCAGCGGATCGTCGGTCAGGACGAGGCGGTCAAGGCCGTGTCGGAGGCGGTGCGCCGGACGCGCGCCGGGCTCTCCGATCCCAACCGCCCGATCGCCAGCTTCCTCTTCCTCGGGCCGACCGGGGTGGGAAAAACAGAGCTCGCCAAGGCACTCGCCTGGATCCTGTTCGGAGATGAGGACGCCATTGTGCGGATCGATATGTCCGAGTACATGGAGCGGCACGCGGTCTCCCGCCTCGTCGGAGCCCCTCCCGGTTATGTGGGCTACGAGGAGGGCGGACAGCTGACCGAGGCGGTGCGCCGGCGCCCGTATTCCATCGTATTGCTCGATGAGATCGAGAAGGCGCATCCCGAGGTGTTCAACGTCCTGCTCCAGGTGCTCGACGACGGGCGCTTGACCGATTCCAAGGGCCGGACGGTCGACTTCACCAACACGGTGATCATCGCCACGAGCAACATCGGGGCCGAGATCATCCGCGACAACCTGCGCATGGGCCCCGAAGCCCTGGATTACCGGGACCTCAAGGACCGCTTGATGAACGAGCTGGCGCGCTACTTCCGCCCCGAGTTCATCAACCGGATCGACGAGATCATCGTGTTCCAGGCCCTCACCCGCGAGCAGATCCACGATATCGTGAAGCTGCAATTGGAGCGGGTCTCGCGCCGGCTGCGCGCCCAGAGGATCACCCCCCAGTGGACCGACGCCCTCATCGATTACCTGGCGGATCGGGGCTACAGTCCGCAGTTCGGGGCGCGCGAGCTGCGGCGCATCATCCAGTCGGAGATCGAGGGGCTCCTCGCCCGCAAGCTCCTGGCCGGAGAGATCGGAGAAGGGGCCACGGTGGAGATAGACTACGACAAGGATAAACACGAGGTGGTCGCCCGCGTGTTGGAGACGGCGGAAGCCGTGGCTGATAAAGGTCCTGAGGAGACGAAGCCCGAAAAGGAGGGAGAGAAATCATGACGATCCTTGACCTGTTTTGGATCTTCCTCATGCTGTCGGCCCTACAACCGGTGCTGCGCCAGCGCATGCTGGAGAACACCCGCCAGCGGCTGATCGCCAAGATCGAGCACATGCGGGGATCCCGCGTGATCCTGCTCGTCCATCGCCAGGAGACCATGAGCCTTCTCGGATTTCCGCTCATGCGCTACATCGACGTGCACGACTCCGAGCAGGTGATCCGGGCGATCCACCTGACCGATCCCGACGTGCCGATCGACATCGTCCTCCACACCCCGGGCGGGCTCGTCCTTGCCGCCACCCAGATCGCGCGGGCGATAAAGCGGCATCCGGGTAAGGTGACGGCGTTCGTCCCCCACTATGCGATGTCCGGCGGTACGCTGATCGCTCTCGCGGCGGACGAGATCGTGATGTGCGAACACGCGGTCCTGGGACCGGTCGACCCACAGCTCGGGGAGTTCCCGGCCGCGTCGATCGTCAAGGCGGTGCGGGAGAAGCCGGTCGAACGGGTGGACGACCGCACGTTGATCCTGGCCGACACGGCGGAGAAGGCGCTCCGCCAGGTGCGGGAGAGCGTCAAGGAGATCCTCGCCGGCCGTTACCCAGAAGAGAAGGCGGAGGAGCTCGCGCAGATGCTGTCCGAGGGGCGCTGGACGCACGATTATCCCTTGACCTACGAGGAAGCCAAGCGTCTGGGGCTGCACGTATCGGCCGAGATGCCGGACGAGATACTTCACCTGATGCAGCTCTATCCGCAGCCGGTGCGCCACACCCCCAGCGTGGAGTATCTCCCGTTCCCCAGGCATCGCCGCGGTCCGGGGGACCAGGCGCCGCGGACTGATAACTGAACCGGGTGATAAAACAGCGGCTATAATTCGATCTCCGCTGGATCGTCCGGCGACGGGACGACCCGCCACTCCTGCTCTTCTACGTCGAAATCGGCGATCCTCTCGATCGGGAGTTTCAGGTACCTGCCGGTGCCCTCCACGGCGACGCTCCCGTCGGGGAGCAGGATCTCGCCGGATCCCTCGAAGGAGCGGTTGTTTTCCCGGGTGATCCGGGCGACGACCCGCAGCTCGGCGTCCAAGGGAACCGGCTTGCGGAATCGGATGTGAAACTCCAGGGTGACCCCCCACATCTCCTCCCCGTAGCGGATCATCCCCACCCGGCCGATTGTCTCATCGAGGATGGCGGCGGAGATCCCGCCGTGCAGGCGCCCGGGATAGCTCTGATGCTCCTCCCGCGGGCGGAAGACGGCCATCACCTCGCCGTTGTCGAGCTCGTAGAAGAACGCCCGCAATCCGAAGGGGTTCTTCATCCCACAGACCAGGCACATCTTACTGTTGGGTTGCTTGCGTTCCACGTGGTGGTGCATCACCGACCTCCTGTGTGACGAGAAACGGAAGACAGTATAAGTATTGACACGGTGGTATCAACCGGCCCGCCGATCTCCGCACACCTCCCCGGCCCATATCTCCAGCGCTCGGGCCAGTATCTCAATCCCTTTGTTAAACTCCACGAGATCGATGTGCTCATCCGGTGCGTGGTCTAACGCCGAATCTCCGGGGCCATACGCCACGATGGGACAACCCCACGCCGGGCCGACGACGTTCATGTCCGAGGTGCCTGTCTTCAGCTTGAACCTGGGACGCCCACCTGCGGCCCGGATGGATCGGAGCAGCGCCCGCACCGGCGGGATGTTCTTCTCCGCTCGGAATGGGGGCTCGGTGTAAGGGAATTCCAGCTCTGCTCCACCAGCCCAATTCCGCAGTTCCCGCTGCAGGCCAGCCTGACTTATCCCGATCGGCAATCGCAGCACGATCTCCATCTCCACCCTCTCCTCGATCCCGTCACTGAAGGTGCTTATGGTGCGTAATGCAGGATCCAGGGTGTTAAAGCGCCGCTTCGCCCCCCTGTTGTTCTCCTGCGCGTAGGCGGCCAACCGGTTCCAGAATGTAAGTGCCTTCTCCGCCGGCGAGGGCCGATCACCGGCGCTGTGCCCGGCCGGCTGCGCCAACCGATAGCCGATCCTCATCACCCCCTTGTATCCCAGGGTGATCCCCTGCCAGCCGCTTGGCTCACCGATGATGACCCCATCCGGGGGGGAGATGGTACGGACCAGATGATGCGCCCCCCGCGAGCGGGATTCCTCCTCTACCGCACCGATGACGACCAGTCGGGCATCGGGCAGAGAGGGGGCCACCCGCGCCGCCGCCAGCACGAACGCGGCCAACGGCCCCTTGGCGTCCACCGTCCCCCGGCCGTACAGCACACCCCCCTCCCGCCGCACCGGGAGAAAACCGGGGACGGTGTCGATGTGCCCAAGAAGAACGATGGTGCACTCAGCCTCAGCCCTTCCCAACACACCGACGGCGTTGCCCGCTTCGTCCCGTTGCGCGCGGAAACCGAGCTCCGCCATCCGGTCGACCAGGTACCCGACCGCGGCGTCCTCCGCACCGGACGGACTGGGGATGGAGACCAACTCCTCCAAGAAGTCCGCCGCATCCATCATCCCTCCAGTACCGCCGCCACCTGCTCCACCACGGTGTCCACGTCCGCAGGCCCGATCACCAACGGCGGAAGGAACCGCAGCACCGCGGCCCCGGCGGAGAGAGCGAGTATCCCCCGCTCGGCCAGGGCGGCGAGGTAGGGAGCTGCCTTCTCTTTCAGTTCCATCCCCACCATCAACCCCATCCCACGCACCTCTCTCACCTTGGAAGAGGGGATCGCCAAAAGCCCTTGGAGAAGCTGTTCTCCACGTTCAACCGCCCGCTTGGGCAGCTCCTCCGCTTCCAGCACATGGATCGTCGCCAGGGCCGCGGCGCAGCTTACGGGATTGCCGCCGAACGTAGAGCCATGGACCCTCTTGGGAAGGGGGCCTATTCGAGTACCGATGAGCACCGCACCCATCGGCAGCCCCCCCGCGATCCCCTTGGCCACGCACATGAGGTCCGGCTGCAACCCGTGGTGCTCGCTGGCGAACATCCGGCCGGTGCGACCGAATCCGGTCTGTACCTCGTCGACGATGAACAGCGCCCCCCGCTCCCGGCACATGGCCTGCACCCCGCGTAGGTACCCGCCATCTCCGGGGATGACCCCGCCCTCGCCCTGTACCACCTCCAGGATGACCGCCGCCGTCTCCTTGTCCAGCGTCCGTTCCATCGCCTCCAGCCGGTTGTAGGGGACAAACTCGAACCCGGGGACCAACGGGGCGAACGGCCCCCGGTACTCCCTGCGCCACGTGGCGGAGAGCGCCCCGAAGGTCCGCCCGTGGAAGCCGCGCATCGCCGCTATCACCTTGCTCCGACCGGTGACGAGCCGCGCGATCTTCAGCGCCGCCTCAACCGCCTCAGCCCCTGAGTTGCACAGGAAGGCGCGTTCCAGCCCAGACGGGGCGATGCGGACAAGTTCGGCCAGAAGACGGGCCCGCTGCTCGTTGTAGAAACCATTGGGGCAGATCATCAACCGACGCGCCTGCTCGGCCATCGCCTCCACGACCGTGGGGTGGGAGTGGCCCACGTTGGCCACCCCGTGCCCTCCGATGCAGTCGATGTACTCACGACCATCCGCATCCCACACCCGCGCCCCCTCCCCGCGCACCAGAGCCAACGGGCGCTTTGGATAGACGCCGCTTTCGTACCGCTCTTCCAGATCTATAACGCTCCCTGTGGAGAGCACTCTTCCTCCTTCACGAAGCTATCCGTCACCGGTCGTCCGCCGACCCGCGACGAGCCCCTCGTAGAGGAGCGACAACTCCTTGTCGAAGAGGGGCCGCTTCAGTTCCACCGCCGTAGCCCGCACCAATCCCAAGAGACGGTCCGCTGTATCCGGGTCGAGTTCGACGCCGAATTCCTCCTTGAACTTGTGAATCAGCGCCTTGGAACCGGAGTGCTTGCCGATGATGAGCTGACGCTGCAAGCCCACCTCCTCGGGACTGAACGCCTCGTAGTTGGAGGGGTTCTTGAGGATGCCGTCGGCGTGGATGCCGGATTCATGGGCGAAGACGTTTGTACCGATGATCGCCTTCCAGACAGGGATTGCCCGTTTGCTGGTATCCGCCACGTACTCGGCAGCCTTACGGAACAGCGAGGTATCTATGTCCATGTCGACTCCGTAAAGATACTTCAGCGCCATCACCACCTCTTCCAGCGGGGAGTTGCCGGTCCGTTCCCCGAACCCGCCTATGGAAGCGGCCAACGAGCTCGCCCCAGCCCGAATGCCCGCCAGGGCGTTGGCCGTCGCCATCCCGAAATCATTGTGCATGTGCAGCTCTATCGGCACGGATACCGCACGACGGATGTGGCTTATCCTCTTGTATACGGTAAACGGGTCATCCACCCCCAGGGAGTCGCAGTAGCGCACCATTCTCGCCCCGAGTCCTTCCGCCAACCGGTAGAACTCCACCAGGAATGAAAGGGACGTGCGAGAGGCGTCTTCGGCGCTCACCGTGAACGCGAGCTCGTATCTCTTGGCCTCCGCCGCTGCTTCCTCCACCTGCGCCAAGACCCAGTTGCGCGTGCGGCGGAGCTTGCGTTCGATATGGATGTCCGAAGTGGATATGGAGATGACCACCCCGTGAACCCCGCACTCGGCGGCGGCGGACACGTCCTCGGCCCTCGCCCGTGCGAAGGCGTTCACCTCGAGGGGCCGGGCATCGCCACGCACCTTTATATCGGCGTTCACAATGGCTCTTACGCTCTCCTTCTACTCCGGTCCCAATGCCGGGAAGCCGGCCTCAACAGCCGGGATCCCTACCTCAGCTAAATGGGCTGCGATCCTTTCCTTCTCCCATCGGGTGAAGATCACACCCACCGCCTGCTCCCCGTCCCGCAGGGTTATGTCCAAAAGACGGATATCGACCATTCTTCACCTCCTTTCTTTCAAAGCCAGGAACTCCTCCACCACCTCTTTATCGAAGAGGGATCGCTTGAGGGCGATGGATCGACTCCGCAATATGGGTACCAACTTGGACAGCTCCTCCTCCGAGGGGTGATACCCGTATTCCCGCAACTTCTGCCGGACCACGCTGTTGCCCGAGTATTTCCCCACGTTAAACCGCCGGAGGAGCCCGACCTCGCCGGGCAGGAATATCTCGTAGGTCGTCGGGTCCCGGATCACCCCACTGGCCCTCCCCTCTGATTCGTAGATAAAGAGGTTGCTCCCCACCACCGGCTTCCAGGCGGGCAGGGGCCGCCCCGAGGCCAGAGCCACGTCCTCCGAAAGCTCCCGGAAGAGGGAGGTGTGTATGCCCAACTTCACCCCTTCACAGTACTGAAGGGCCATAACCACCTCCTCCAACGAGGCGTTACCCGCCCGCTCCCCCAACCCGTTGACGGTGGTGTTGACATAGGTCGCTCCCGCCTTAAGACCGGCGATCGCGTTGGCGGTGGCCATCCCGAAGTCGTTGTGGGTATGCATCTCGATGGGGAGCCCCACTTCGTCGATGAGCGTCTTGACCCGCCTGTACGTCTCAAACGGGTCCATGATGCCCACGGTGTCGCAATAGCGCAGGCGGTCGGCGCCGGATTCCTTGGCCGTCGTCGCGAACTCGATGAGAAAGTCAAGATCGGACCGCGAGGCATCCTCAGCGTTCACAGAGACATAGAGGCCGTGCCCTTTGGCGAATTCCACCGCCCGCTTTATCGAATCAAGCACCCACTTCCGGTCCCGGCGGAGTTTGTTCTGGATATGAATATCCGACGATGAGATAGAGACCGCCACCGCATCCACCCCGCAATCGAGGGAGTGCCTCACATCGCTCACCACCGCCCTGTTCCAGGCGAGGATGCTCGCGGGCAGCCCTAGGTCCACGATCCTTTTAATCGCCGCCTTCTCATCACCGCCCATGGCCGGCACCCCCACTTCAATCTGATGGACCCCCAGCTGAGCGAGCAGTTTTGCGATGTGAATCTTCTCCTCGTTGGCAAACACCACCCCCGCCGTCTGCTCACCGTCCCGCAGGGTCGTGTCGTCGATATAGACGGGTGGGTTGATCTTCGCGGACAGGACTTCTTCGGGCAATACATCCGATAATCCAAATGGTTCCAACCTGTTCATCCGACACCTCCGTTCAATCTTCTCTTCCGTCCGCCCAACGCCGCAGAGCGGCATCCACATCATCGAGGGAAAGCGGTTTCTCATCCGCCAGGGCCTTGATATGCGCGGTGACCCGCTTGACCTGCTCTCGCCCGAGCGCTATCCCCAGCTGTTCGGCCCGCCACTTGATGGCGTTCCACCCGACGAGCCGGTGGGCGAGGGAGATATACCGCGAAAGACCGAACTCCTTCGGGTCAATGATCTCGTAGGTGCTGGGCTCGTTCAGGATTGCCTTAGCGTGGATGCCCGCCTTATGGGTAAATGCGGTTATTCCCGTGATGTAGTTATTGAACGGGATGTCCACCCCCACCGTCTCGGCGACCATCTCGTCCAGCTCTTTCAGCATCTTGAGGTTGTACTTGCGCACCAGCCCGGGATCCAGCGTA
>JAJRTG010000075.1 GCA_024278395.1 Fidelibacterota bacterium
ATGCTGTTCGCTATCTCCTCACCCAGGGTGTAGTGAGTCCACGGCTCCGATGAAGTGTCCCGTTTCATTTCCACTCGACAGATGGTAGTGAGACGAGGGTTTCCGCACAAGGGTGCGCCCCACATGCGGGTTGCGTAGAATAGGGCATCACCTTATAAGGAAGGATGGTCATGTCATGAAGATGCGGTTTATTGCGCTCGTCGCGGTGCTCATAGCGGTCACGTTCCTTTCCGGATGTCTCTTCCCGAGTCTCCCGCGGGCTGAGTTCTCCTACGCCCCGAAGAGCGGCTATCCGCCCCTCGAGGTCAGCTTCGACGCCGGGGCGTCCTCCAGCCCGAACGGGATCATCATCTCCTATTCCTGGGACTTCGACGACGGGACGACCGGAACCGGAAAGACGATCACCCACACCTTCACGGAGAAGGGCGTGTACAGGGTGACGCTCACGGTGGTCGACTCCGACGGGAAGGAAGGGACGATCTACCACAACGTGCAGGCGCTCAGCCTGCCGCCGCACGCCTCGTTCACCTACTACCCCTACATGCAGACCACGGAAGAGCCGGTGCAGTTCGACGCCTCCGCCTCCTACGATCCGGACGGGGAGATCGTCGAATACCTGTGGGACTTCGGCGACGGCACGACCGGGGAGGGGGAGTACGTGGAGCACATCTACACCTCGGCCGGAAGCAACGGCCTGAAGTATTCGGTCACCCTCACCGTCATCGACGACGACGGGGTCAAGAGCTCGATCACCAAGCACATACAGATCGTCGGCTGCGACAGCTGCGGGGGCTAGGCCGCCTCGCCCTTGCGCGCTTCGATCATCGGCTTGGCCTCGGTGAGCGCGGCCATCAGCTCGTCGTACATCTCGACCGGGATCGCGATCCCCTTGCGCGTCGGCCGCCACTCACCGTCCTCGGTCTGGTAGAAGTTGCGGATGTCGAGGTAGTCGCGCTCGCGAAACCGGGATAAACGGATGTGGATCTGTCCGCCCGGGCCTTTATCGATCACCTTGACCAGTTGCTCGTCAGTGGCCTGTGGTTCTTGTGCCATGTTCCCTCCTTCGTATCCGCGTCATGTTACTTGGGCCGTAACTGAAAGACAACCGGCCTACCCCTGGGATTGGTCGGGTTTGAACAGGCGGGCGAGCCAGGGGAGGCGGTAGCGCTTTGCGTAGTCAAGCGCCGCCTTGTCCAGGTCCACATCCGGCCCGTACCGTTCCCGGAGATAGTAGAGATGCCGGGAGACCCACACGTACAGGTCGGCCTCGGTGCGGCCGGGGAAGCGCTTGAGGATCTCCAACCGGCGGAACGCCTCCACCAGCGGCTTGTACACGTTATCGTACCACGAGACAACCGCCTCCTCGTACGGGATCTCCCGCCGCTTCTCCAGCCCGAGGAAGTAGCGGTGCACGTCGATGTGCTCGAGGAGGACCCGGTAGCGCCCCGGCTCGGTGAACTCGATCCGCTGCTCCGGCCGCAGCCTGTCCAGGTGGGTGCGCTCGAGGAAGTCGGCGTACTCCGCCTTGATGATGATATCCTTCGTGGTCACCCCGGGCTCGAGCGGGATGTTGGAATCGAACTCGATCACCTCGGCGTCGATCTCCTTGGCCCCCTGCCGGCGGGCGGCGGCCACGCGGTGATGGCCGTCCTCCACGAAGTACACGTCCCCCACCTGGTACAGGCGCACCGGCGGGAGTATCTCACCCTTCTCCAGGGCCTGCTGGAGGCGCTGCAGCCGTTCGGTGCGCTCGGCGGTGGCGCGGAGGGGGAGGAAGGCGCGGTCGAAGTCGTGATAGCGGTTCAGGCTGCCCACGATCTTGTCGATCTCCACCGTCTGCAAACCGCGGTAATGGCTCCCCTTTAGCTTCAACTGGTCCTTCACCCAGTCGAACGGGATGAGGAGGGTAGGCCGCCTGCGCGCAAGCGGGATTACAGCGGTGAGAAGCTCCCGCCCCAACTTCCTCCAACCTGGTTCAGGCCGTTCCAATCGACACCTCCAACACCTTATACCCGTACACGTGGATCACTTCCGTCTCCTCGACCCGGGACCGCTCCGGCACCCCCATGCGTGGGTAGCTGTGGCCGTGGATGAAGTAACGGGGCTGATACCGGTGGATCAGGTGGCGGAAGGCGTCGAACCCGTGATGGGGGCGGTCCTCCTGATCGTGGATCCCGCGGGGCGGGGAGTGGGCGATGAAGACATCGAGCGCCCGCCCGCAGAGCAGCCTGTTGCGCCAGAATCTGGGAGCCAGCTTGGCGAGCCGCCACCGCATCTCGTGCTCGGTGTACTGGTAGATCCCGGAGGCGTTGTAGCGAATGCTCCCGCCCAATCCTGCGATCAGCAGCCCCTTCATCTTCACCACCCGCTCCTCCACCGAGATACACCCGCGGGGCTCGGGGATCTCCCCGCGCTCGGTCTGGAGGGGGCGGTCGTGATTGCCGTGCACGTAGAGGAGCGGTATGTCGAGCATGCTCACGATGTACTCCAGATAGTAGTAGGGGAGGTCGCCGCACGACAGAGCGAGATCCACGTCCCCGAACCGGTCGCGTATCCCCTCGCTGTACACCGCCCGGCTGATCACGTCGCTCACCACGAGGATCTTGACGGTGCGCGGGCTTCCGTAAGGCGCTCCATCGCTCACCAATATACCTCCGCTCGGATTCTACCCGCTCCGGTGTCGCAGTGGAAATCAACCCGCGGTTTTCGCTCCGCCGGCGGCGGCGATACAATGAGCCGTGCAGATGAGCGAACCCTGAGGAGGCGGGCGTGAAACAACAAGACGAAGGGCGGATCAAGGACGGGAAGATGGGGCTGTGGTCGGCGGTCGCGATCGCGGTCGGGACGATGATCGGCGCGAGCATATTCTCCATCTTCGGGGTGGGGGCCGAGATCGCCGGGCGCAACCTCCCCGAGGCGTTCGTGCTCTCCGGGCTGCTCTCGTTCATGGTGGCCTACTCCTACGCGCGGATGGGGGCGAAGATCGTGTCCAACGCCGGGCCGATCGCGTTCATCCTGGAGGGGTTCGGCGACAACGTCCTCACCGGCACCCTCAGCATCCTGATGTGGCTCAGCTACGTGGTATCGATCTCGCTGTTCGTCAAGGGGTTCGCCGGTTACTTCCTCCCGCTGGCACATATCCCGGTGACGCCGGTCGCCATCGGCGCGGTCGAGGCGGTGACCATCTCGTTCTTCACCACCCTCAACTTCCTGGGATCAAAGGCGGTCGGCCGGGCCGAGTTCTACATCGTGCTGGTGAAGCTCTCGATCCTGGGGGTATTCATCGTCCTCGGGGTGGCGACGATCAAGCCCGGGCTCATCACGCCCTCGTTCGACCACGCGCACGTCATCGGCACCGTCAACGCCGCGGTCGTCTTCTTCCTCTCCTACATGGGGTTCGGGCTGATCACGAACGCGTCCGAGAACATGAAAGACCCGCGGAAGAACGTGCCGCGGGCGATCTACATCAGCATCGCCCTTGTCGCGGTGGTGTACATACTCGTCGCGGCGGTCGCGGTGGGGAACCTCCCGCTGCCTCAACTCATCCAAGCGAAGGACAACGCCCTGGCGGTTGCGGCGCGGCCGTTCCTGGGGAACCTTGGATTCGTGCTCATCTCGCTCGGAGCCCTGTTTTCGATCTCGTCAGCGCTGAACGCCACGATCTACGGAGGGGCGAACATCGCCTACGCCCTGGCGAAGGACGGCGAGCTGCCGCGCCTGTTCGAACGGAAGCTGTGGTTCAAATCGACGGAGGGACTGTACCTGACCGTCTTCCTCGGGTTGGTGTTCGCGCTGCTGTTCAACATCAACGGGATCGCGATGATAACCAGCGCGGTGTTCATCGTGATCTACATCTTCGTGATCATCTCCCACTATCGGCTCAGGGAGAGAATCGGGGGGAGCAGGGCGATGCTGCTCCTGAACGCAGCGGTGATAACCGGGGTGCTCGTGCTCCTCCTCTACTATCAATGGCGCACCCAGCGATTCGTGTTCTACGGCACTGTGATAACGTTCCTCGCCGCGCTGACGCTCGAGCTCGGGTACCGCCGCGTGACAAAGAGGACCTTCAAGAAGAAACGCCCCGCTCCGGACGAGCGATGAGGAGGGACCCGCATGGGCGAGATAAGGAGCCTTACAACTGGGCCTGCCTGGATTCGAACCAGGGACCTCCCGCTTATCAGGCGAGCGCTCTAACCGACTGAGCTACAGACCCGAAACCACCGTTATGGTAGCCTTCCCGCAACCGAGTTTCAAGGAGCGGGTGAGCCGCCGATCCGGTAGAATCAGGGTAAATGGCCGATCGAAGAAATGCGTTGACGCTCATCATTTACCTCGGGGTCGTCCTGTTCATCACCGTGTTCGGGCTCTACACCTCCCGCTACGTGATCCACCGTCCGTGGACGGCGCGGAACCGGGTGGCGGCGGCAACGGTCGGTGGTACCTGCTACGTCCTCGGGGGGACGGACCCGGACGGGGAGATCTCGGACGACGTCCTGGCGGTCAATCCGGGTAAGCGGCGGTCGCGTCTCGTCGGAGTCCTCCCCACGCCCCGGTTCGGGACCGCGGCGGTCGGGTGCGCGGGAGCGGTATACTCCCTCGGCGGCGAGAACCGGACCGGCTACCTCGACGAGATCGTCCGGTTCGACCCCCAGACCGAGGAGGCGCTGACCGTCGGTCGGCTCCCCTCACCGCGCGCCTACGGCAGTGCCGCGGCCGTCTCCGGGAAGGCTTACTACATCGGCGGGTGGGACGGGAAGACCAGGCTGGACCAGGTGGTGGAGATCGATCCCGTCGGCGGGACCGCGCGGGTGATCGGGCACCTCCCCTCACCGCGCGAGTTCGCGGCGGTGACCGCCGTCGGGGACAG
>JAJRTG010000076.1 GCA_024278395.1 Fidelibacterota bacterium
ACTCACACTCCGCCCCGACCTGCATCTGGTCGTTCACCTGATGCTCGCCGGTCGGTTCGTCCTCTGTCGGAGCGACACCCGCCTGACCAAGGCGTCCGGGCTGGTGGTCTCGTTCGCCGACGGGGAGGACCTGCGGCTGATCGAGAACGGCCCGATAAAGCTGGTGAAGGTCTACGTCGTCGCAGATCCCATGGATGTGGAGGAGATCGCGCAGGCCGGGATCGAACCCCTCTCCCCGCAGTTCACGGTGGAGGCGTTGGCGGAGATGGTGAGGGGGCGCCGACGGCAGGCGAAGAAGCTCCTCACCGACCAGCGGATAATCGCCGGGATCGGAAGCGCCTACGCGGACGAGATCCTGTTCGCCGCCAAGATCTCCCCGATCCGCTACGTGAACACCCTCTCCGACGAGGAGATCTCCCGCCTGCACGCGGCGATCGTGGGAGTCCTGGGAAACGCGGTCCGAGAGATCCGCGCCCGCGTCGGCGAAACCCTGTTCACCGACGAGGTGCGGGACTTCCTCAAGGTCTACAAGCGGACCGGCGAGCCGTGCCCGGTCTGCGGAACCCCGATCCAGGAGATCCGCTACGCCCAGACCCGCACCTACTACTGCCCGAATTGCCAGTCGGGAGGTAAAACCCTCCCCGACCGGCGCAGTTGGATCACACGCTAGCGGATGATCAGCCTGAACGAATAGTATCGTATCGTGCGGGCGCAGTCGTCCCCGGCCGCCTCGATCGCGAGGGTGAGGAGGAACGGCCCCTGATCGAGCACACCGGTGGAGACGGTGTAGCTCCCGTCGGTCCTCGTGATCTCCGTCACCGGGATCACCGCCTCGAACAGGTCCCCACCCGGAGCGATGGTGATCACATCGGGGAGTGCCTCGGTCGAGGTGAGGTGCGATTCCGGTACAAGGGGGACCGTGTTTCCGTCCTGAAGGGTGATGGAACAGCGATCCCACAGCACGACGATCGCATCGGAGGAGACGTTGTGAAGCCAAATCGGAATCCTGCTCTCCACCGTGTTATCCCCGTCTATCGACGCCTTGAACGAGACATAGATCGTGTCGTCTTGGAAGATCCCCTTCTCCGAATAAACCGGCCCGAGCATCTCGAGCGTCTTCTGCGGCAGGCTCACCTGCGGCTGTGAAGCGGGCGCCGGCGCCGGCTGGTTCAGGGCCACCCCCCCGATCAACAGAGCCACTAAGGCCACCCCGAAAATGATCCAGGTCGTGTTGCTGTCCATAGGTTCCACCCCTCATCTTTTGTTAGAGACTGCTTGCTAATTGCCGTCTGCATTCATCCTCTCACAATCGGGAAGTGACGAAACTATCGCCTGCCCCTCCGTTATGTGACATTTATCACCGAAATGAATCGGCCAAACACGGTCACATTCAACGGGAAAGAGAAGAGCCAGCTCCTGCTTTGCGCGCCCGCGCAAGGAGGTGCTATCATGCCGGAGAAATCAAGGGGGGAAGGGATGGCAAAGCGGATCTCCGTGATCGATGTGGAGAGGTGCGTTGGATGCGAGTCGTGCATGTTCGCGTGCACGCGGCGCTTCGGATCAGGGGGGACGGGGGACGCCCGCATCGCGGTCCGCTCCGTAGGGGGGATCAGGCGCGGGTTCGTAGTGGTCGTCTGTCGGGCATGCTCCGACCCGCCGTGCGCGCGCGTCTGCCCGACCGCCGCCCTCACCGTGCGGGAGGGCGGCGGGGTCGTGTTCCATCCGGACGAGTGCCTGGGCTGTGGGAACTGCGTCGACGCCTGCCCGTACGGCGCCGTGTTCTGGGACGATGTGGCGGGAAAGCCGCAGATCTGCGTCTACTGCGGGATATGCGCCCAGTACTGTCCCTACGATGTCATCGCGCTGGAGGAGGTTCCGAATGGTAACGGGTGATCCGCTCCACCGGGTGCTCACGATCGATCTCTCCCGCCGCCGCTTTCACGTTGAGGAACGACCGGAGCTGTTCGCCGCCGGGCTCGGGGGGACCGGGGTGGGGATCCGCCTGTTGCAGGAGCTCTGCCCTCCGGGAGCCGATCCGCTCGGGCCGGACAACCCGATCATCCTCGCGGTCGGACCGCTGGTTGGGCTGTATCCCCTCGCCTCGAAGACGGTGGCGCTGTTCAAATCGCCCCATACCGGGAACCTGGGGGAGGGGCACGCCGGCGGGCGCAGCGCGGTGTCGATCCGCATGGCCGGCTACGGGGCGATCGTCATCCAGGGAGCGAGCAGCCGGCCGGTGTACCTGGTGATCGAGGACGACCGCGTCCGGTTCCGCGATGCCTCCGCCCTGTGGGGTCTGTCCAGCGGCTCCACGGTGGGGAGCGTGATCCGCGAGCGGGAGACCGGATCAGGATACCGCTCGATCATGCGCATCGGTCCGGCCGGGGAGAAGCGGGTCTCCTACGCCTGCGTGATCGTCGATACCTACCGCCACTTCGGCCGACTCGGGCTGGGGGCGGTGTTCGGGAGCAAGAACCTCAAGGCGATCGTCGTCATCGGGAAGCGGACCCTGCCCACAGCCGATCCGCGAGGATATAGGAAGGTCTACGACGAGATATTCCACGCCGCCACCGCCTCACCGCTGATGAAGAAGTATCACGAGCTGGGGACACCGATGAACGTGCTCCCGCTCAACGAGCTCGGCGCTCTGCCCACGCGCAACCTGAAACAGGCGCGGTTCGAGGGAGCGCAGGAGATCTCCGGGGAGCGGTTGGCCGAGACCGTGCTCGGCCGCAGGCTCGCCTGCGCCCACTGCCCGGTGGCGTGCATCCACCTCGCCGCCCTGCGCGTCCCTCATCCCAAGGAGCCTTACTTCTACAAGACGTCGATGGTCGGCTACGATTACGAACCGATCTACTCCCTGGGGAGCATGCTCGGGATCTCCTCTCCCACCGGCCTGCTCGAACTGATGGAGGAAGTGGAATCCCAGGGGCTCGACGCGATGAGCACCGGGGTGGTCCTCGCCTGGGCGACCGAGGTGCTGGAAAGAGGGCTCATCACGACTAAGGAGACCGACGGGATCGCGCTCTCGTTCGGGGACTACCGGGGCTATATCGGAGCCACGCGCCGCATCGTGACCCAGCCGAACGAGTTCTACCGCGCCCTGGCCAACGGGGCCGAGCACGCCGCCTCGGGCTACGGCGGGCTCGACTTCGCCCTGACATTCGGGGGAAACGAGATGCCGGGCTACCACACCGGCCCAGGAGCCGCCCTCACCTTCCTCGCCGGAGCGCGACACAGCCACCTGGACAGCGCCGGCTACAGCGTCGACCAGAAGGCGGCGGCGGGCGGTGATACCCTCTCCCCGGACGCGCTCGCGGATCGCCTGCTTGGGGAGGAGCGCTGGCGCCAGGTCCTCTCCAGCCTCGTTGTCTGCTTCTTCTCCCGCGGAATCTATACGCCGCAGGTGGTTACCGACGCGTTGCGCCCCTTGGGAATCGAGCTTGATGCGGACGCGCTGAAGGAGTTCGGCCGCGACGTGCTGGCAAGGAAACACGCGTTCAAGGCACGCGAGGGGTTCGATGTAACGCAGGTGCGAATCCCACGCCGGATCCTGGAGACTCCCACCCCGCTCGGACGGATAGAAGAGTCATACCTGAGAAAGGCGCTGAAGAAATTCGAATAGACCGTTGCCCCGCCTGGCGATGCACGGATCAAGGGTTCCACTTGCGCAGGAAGCGGAAGAACTTCCACCCCGCGTAAATGGCAAGACCGAGGAAAGCAACGATGATGAGAAGCTGGAGGACGGAGATTAGATCAACCCACCACGGTGCCACACACCCATTCGCAACAACGTGAGTCGTTCCCATTTAGGCCTTCTGTAAAACGAGATCGGCTTGAGCCGGCGAGAGGAGTTGAACCTCCGACCCACGGTTTACGAAACCGTTGCTCTACCACTGAGCTACGCCGGCGATATAATCAAAATTATAGCGACCCCAATTCACCCCATCAACCGGAGGGACCATGGACGGCCTGGCGATCGCCGCTGCACTCACCGAGATCGAACGCAACGCCATCGGAGGGACCATCCGTACGATTTACCAACCGGATCGGTGGACGTTCGTCATCCACCTGTTCGCCGGACGGGAGCTACGGCTTCTCATCTCCCCGCGTCGGGCGCGGATCCAGTTGACCGGTCTCGATCTTCCCCATCCCCAGACGCCGTCTCCGCTCACCATGCTCCTGCGCAAGCACCTGCGCGGCGGGAGGATCACCGCGGTGGAGCAGGAGGGCTGGGAGCGCGTCGTGCGCCTCGCGATAACCCGCCGCAGCCCGGCCGGCAAGACCGATCTCACGCTCATCGCCGAGCTCATCGGGGTCAGGGGGAATCTGATCCTGGTGCGGGAAGGGCGTGTCATCGCAGCCCTGCGGCCGGATCCCCGCGCCCAACCGGGAGGGGTCTACCGCCCCCTGCCGCGGCAGGAGAAGCTCGACCCGCGGGAGGTGACCGCGCGCCTCCTTCCCGGAGTCCTGATGACGGACGACCCGGTCCGGGCGCTTGTGAAGGGAATCGACGGAATGGGGAAAGGTACCGCGCGGGTGATCGTCTCCCAGGGGAGCGGGCCGGAGGGGCTCGCCTCCCGCATCTCGGAGATCCTCTCCTATGTGGACCGGCCGGTCGGATGCTATGATCCTAAGGAGAAGAGAGCGTACTTCTTCCCGGTGGACTCCTGCGATGTCATCGAGAGCTTCTCCGCGGCGCTCGACCGAGAGTACGAAGAAGAACACACGGGTGAGCACCGCGACTCGGAGAAGCGGAACCTCCGCCTCGGGCTCGAACGGGCATTGGCGAAGCGCAAGCGGACCCTTGCAAAGCTCCACCGCTGGCTGGAGGAGGCGGAATCCGAAGGGACCCTCCGCCGCTACGCCGACCTCATCATGATCCACCTGAACGATATGGCTCGTGGGATGGCCCGAGCGGAACTCCTCGACCTGGAGAGCGGGACCCAGGTGGAGGTCCCGCTCGACCCGCGGCTCGGGCCGGTCGAAAACGCCCAGGCTCTGTACGAGCGGGCGAAGCGGCTGCACCGCGGCCGCCCGCGCGTCGAGGCGCGGAAGCGGCGCTTGGAGAGGGAGATCGCGATCCTGGAAGCCGGACTCGCCGCGCTCTCCGCCGGTGGGGTCCCGTCCGAGGAGGCGCTTGCCCTCCTCCCGACAGCGCCCAGGCAGAACGCAAGACGGACTGTGCCCATCGCCACTCGGACCTACCGGATCGACGGATACCTCATATAGGTGGGGAAGAGCGCCCTGCAGAACGATTCCCTGCTCAAGCGAGCGCGCCCGGACGACCTGTGGTTTCACGTCAAGGGCCTCCCCGGCGCCCATGTGATCGTGCACCGCCGCGGGAAGGAGGAGATCCCACAGGGGGTGATCGAGGCGGCGGCGCGGCTGGCGGCCGGGTTCTCCAAGGGGAAGGACGAGTCCAAGGTGGAGGTGAGCTACACGCAAGCAAAATACGTGCGCAAGCCGAAGGGAGCCCCCCCGGGGTTAGTCGTCCTCACCCGCGAGGAGACCGTCACTGTTGCACCGAACCGGCAAACCGAGTAATTTAGGGGCATCATGAACTTCGACTACGTCCTGGATATAGTCCTTTCGCTCATCGCCGTCTTCGCCGCGATCGTGCTCCACGAGGTGTCGCACGGCTATGTCGCCTACCGGCTCGGGGATCCGACGGCCAAGGCGCACGGCCGGTTGACCCTCAACCCGCTCGCCCACATCGACCCGATCGGGACGATCCTCGTCCCGTTGATCCTGGTGGCGTTCCGCTCCCCCTTCCTTTTCGGATGGGCGAAGCCGGTTCCGATCAACCCCAACTACTTCCGCAACCCGTTCAAGGGGATGCTCTACGTGGCGATCGCCGGTCCGGCGACGAACACCGTCCTCGCCCTACTGACCGCCGGGATCGGGCGGGGAGCGCTCACCGTGGTCCCCAACGCGGTCCTATTCGGCGCATCCTTCACCGCCCATCTCGTGCAGGCCCTGTTCTACCTCCTGGGGATATTCGTCATCATCAACGTGATCCTCGCGGTGTTTAACATGATCCCGATCCCGCCCCTCGACGGCTCCCGCGTCCTCACCTACTTCCTCCCCCCGGAGGGGAAGCGGGTGATGCTGATGCTCGAGCGGTACGGGATGCTGATCCTCCTCGCGATCATCCTCCTTGGTGGAATCGGTCAGTTGATCAACGCGACGAGTGGAATCTGGCGAGCTCTTCTCGGGATCCGCTGGCTCGCCTCCCTCACCTTCTAGCCCCACTCCTTGTTCCACCCTTTCCCCGAGCGTATAATCCCACAAGCAACCAACGATAGGGAGAGGATTTCCGTGACAAGCCGACAGACGAAATACGAGATCAAGGACCGTACCCCGACCGAGGTGACGTTGGAGATCACCGTCGATCCAGCGGAGGTGCGCAGTGCGATAGACGAGGTATACCGCCGCTACAGCCGCGAGGTGAACATCCCCGGGTTCCGCAAGGGGCACGTCCCGCGCAACCTCCTCGAAGCGCGGTTCGGCAGGGAACTGTTCCTGGGAGAGGCGCAGAAGGACCTGGAGGAAAAGCATCTCCCTCAGGCGATAGCCGAGCTCGAGCTTCATCCGGTCACCCCGCCGAAGACCGAGGAGGCCGAGCTCGAAGAGGGGGGATCTTTCGTATTCACCGCCAGCTTCTCCGTGCTCCCCGAGTTCGAGCTCCCCGAGTACAAGGGGATCGAGATCTCCGTCCCACCGGAGAAGGAAGTGAGCGACGACGATATCCAGGGGGCCCTGGAGGAGATCCGCAGCCGGTTCGGCACCCTCGTCCCCAAAGAAGGCGAGATAGTCTCCGCCGGAGACATCGTGCGCGTCAAGGAGGGCGAGGAGGAGTGGGATACCCGCGTCGAGGAGGACAACCCGGTCACAGCGAAGTTGATCGGCCGCAAGGTGGGGGAGACGGTGGAGATCTCGTTCGAGGTGGGGGAGGGCAAGACCGTGAACACATCCCTCACAATCCTCGGATTGAAGGAGATATCCCTCCCGGAGATCGACGATGAGCTCGCCAAGGACGCTGGCTACGACAGCCTCGATGCCCTGAAGGCGGACATCCGCGCCCGCCTTGAGAACGCGCGGGCGCGGGAGCGCAGGCGCGAGATCGAGCTGCGGCTCCTCGACAAGCTGATCGACCAGGTGGAGATCCCGCTCCCCCAGGCACTGGTGGAGGAGATCGCCGAGGAGGAGTTGGACGAGCTGAAGAGGAACCTCGCTCATCCCCGCTCTCCGCTCTCATTTGAGGATTATCTGCGGGAGAAGGAACAGACCGAGGACGAGGTGCGGGCCAACTACCGCGACCGCGTCTCCCGCCGCATCCGCCGCGAGCTGATGCTGCAGCGGATAGCCGCGGCGGAGGGGATCGAGATCTCGGACGAGGAGCTTGAGGAGCTGGCGAAGCAGGACGCGGAGAAGGAGCAGGAGAACCCGCTCCGGTTCATCGCCCGGCTCAAGGCCGAGGAGCGGTGGGACGACTACCGCACGTCGAAGATCAACGCCCGCGTCCTCGAACTCCTGTATCAGAACGCGAAGATCAAGGAGGAGGCGGAATGAAGCCGACCGCCCAGATCCCGTTCGTCATCGACCGCACCGGCCATGTCGAGCGCACCTACGACATCTATTCCCGCCTGCTCGAGGACCGCATCGTCTTCCTCCGCCAGCCGATTGACGACGAGGTGGCGAACGTGGTGATCGCCCAGATGCTCTTCCTCGCGGCGAAGGACCCGAGCAAGGACATCAAGCTGTACATCAACTCCCCCGGCGGGTCGGTCACCGCCGGGTTCGCGATCTACGACACCATGCAGTACGTGAGCTGCGACGTCTCCACGATCTGCATCGGCCAGGCGGCGAGCATGGCGGCGGTCCTCCTCGCTGCTGGGACAAAGGGGAAGCGCTCGGCGCTCCCCAACTCGCGCATCCTCATCCACCAGATCTTCGGCGGGGCGCAGGGACAGGCGATCGACGTCAAGATCCAGACCGATGAGCTCCTGCGGATGCGGGACCAGATCAACCGGATCCTCGCCCACCACACCGGCCAGACGGTGAAGAAGATCGCCAAGGACACCGACCGCGACTTCTACATGTCCCCGGAGGCGGCGAAGGAGTACGGGATCATCGACCGGATCATCGCCCCGCGCAACACCTAGAGGTTCCGGGTCATGAACTCAGCGAGCAGCGTGTAGGTGCGGATCTTGTGGGAGATGTCCGAGGAGCCGTGCCCCTCCTCGCCGAGCTCCACGTACTCGAAGTCCTCTCCCTCCTTGTGCCCGAGCTCGAGCAGGCGGTCGCGGAACAGGCGCGACTGCTCGACCGGGCAGCGGGGGTCGTTCACCCCGTGCACGAGGAGGAGCTTCGCCTTGAGGTTCTGTGCGTAGTTGACCGCGCTGCGCTCCCGCCACAGCGCGGCGTTCTCCTCGGGATCGCCCAGGTGCCAGCGCAGGTAGTACTTGAAGTGCTCCATGCTCTTCTCGTAGAGCCGCAAAAGATCGCTGACCCCGACCCAGGCCACCGCCGCCTTCCACAGGGCCGGCTTCTTCACCACCTGCATCAGGGTCATGTACCCGCCGTAGGAGCCGCCGAACACCCCCAACCGGTTCGGATCGACGAACGGGAGCGTCTTCAGGTACTCCGCCCCGGCGGCGACGTCCTCGAGGTCCGCCCCGCCCCAGTCGTAGCGGTTCATGTCGCGGAAGGCGACCCCGTAGCCGGTGCTCCCGCGGATGTTCGGCTCCAGCACCACGAACCCGCGGTCGACGAGGAACTGGGCGTAGGGATCGAACGTGCGGAAGAACTGCCCGGTAGGACCGCCGTGCACGACCACGATCGCCGGAAGCCTTTCCCCCTCCGGGATGTCGGGGGGGATGTACAGGATCGCCGGGATCTCGAGCCCGTCGAACGATCTGTAGGTGATGTACCGCTCCGGAACGAACACGGACGGGTCGATCGACCCGTATTCCGCCGGGATGAGAACGGAGTACGTGTCGCTCTTCAGATCGTAGAGCAACAGCTCGGGACGGCGGGTGGCTGAGGTGTGGGTGAGGAGAAGGGCGCTGTCGTCGAGGACGAACTCCGCCCCGTACGCCACCCCGGGCGGGATGTCGAGGGTCCGGGCCTTTCCGGTCTCGACCTCGTACAGCACCGGCCGGATCGTCGCGTCCTGGTTGCGCAGGGCGACAAGATAACGACCGTCTCGCGAGACGGTGGTCGCGGTCTCGTCCACCCCCTCCTCCCCGAAGAAGCGGACCTCGCCCGTCTCGAGGTCGAGGAGACCGGGGCGGTTCACCCCGGAGGCGTCGGAGGTGAACGCGAGGCGGCGGCCGTCGGGGAGCCACTTCGCCGGCAGGTCCTTCGAACCGACCTTCACCTGCAGGACGCGCTTTATCCCGCTCCCGTCCGCGTTCACGACGTAGATGTCCTGGTTCTTGAGCTCGTCGGTCTCGTTGCAGGCGAAAGCGACCCGGGTCCCGTCCGGGCTCCAGATCCCCCCTGTGAGCACCGGGTTCTCAAACCGAGTGAGCGGGGTCACCTCGGACCCGTCCGGGCGGAGCTTGTACAAGTTCAACTGGCCGTCGCGGTTGGAGAGCATCGTCAGCCACCCGTCGTCCGGGGAGAACTCGACCGGGATCTCCTGGGCGGCAGGAGTGTCGGTGAGCCGGGTCACGTCCCCGGTTTTGGCATCGATCGAGTAGAGGTCGTGCTGCTCGTTCCCGTCCTTATCCTTGGCGAACACGATCCTCGTCCCGTCCCTGCTCCAGGCGAACCCGGCGCGCAGGGAGCGGGGGACCTCACCGTGGCTCAGTTGGCGCGGGGTCCCGTCGGGCAGGGAACAGGTATAAAGCTCCACCCTCCCTGTCTTGTCCCAGTAGAACGCGAGCTTCTCCTTATCCCACGCCGGTCTCACGAAGTAGAAACTTGGCAGGCTGGCGAGTTCCTTCAGCGGTATATTCCCTCTCCTCATCGTCCCTCCTTCGAGTTTAATAGATTATCCCCCTACCACCTGCCCGATCAACCACTGTAATGGGCCAGGAGATGGTTACCACCCATGTTCAGAGCCCAGTCGGCACTGATTCGGTCGAGGATCAGCGGTGGGAACAGGGCAAACTCCTCCGGTACGGTAATCCCCAACTCCCTCAACTTGGCAAATGGAGTCTTACCTTCCATGTC
>JAJRTG010000077.1 GCA_024278395.1 Fidelibacterota bacterium
GCGATGGTGCAGCGCTATGCCGGGCGGCTTTCGGGACCGCTTCTCGATCGCATCGATATCCAGATCGAGATGCCCCGTGTGCGCTACGAGGAACTGACCGGCCGGGAGGAGCAAGAGAGCTCCGCCGCCGTGAGACGCCGGGTTTTCGCGGCGCGGAAGCTGCAGCAGGCCCGCCTCGCTTCGGTGGCGCGCACATTCACCAACTCGCGCATGGGCCCGCGCCAGATCCGGGAGTTCTGCGCTCTCGACACCGAGGGGGAGTCGCTCCTCGAGACCGCCATGGAGAAGCTCTCGCTCTCCGCGCGCGCCTACGCCCGGATCCTGCGCGTGGCGCGCACCATCGCCGACCTCGAAGACGAGAAGAACATCCACGCCGCCCACGTCGCCGAGGCGATCCAGTACCGCTCCCTCGACCGGCCGCGGTACCGGGGGGAGTGAGGGGGAAAGATGACTTGCCCGATCGTCGCAGGAGAACGGGAGGGCAGTGCTTGATTGCTGTCCCTTCGCTGCGAACGATCGCCCTGATCAACTCTGTCGAATTGTTCGCTCTTTCGAGTCTATCAGAACAGTCTCTTCACTCGGCCCCAAGTGGATTGCCTCACGCTCGTTGCCGGCGCAATGCGAACAGCACCACCGACCGAGCCGAAGGGATGCCCGCTTACGAAGTTCTCATCGACCCACAGGCTGTTCGACTCATCAACCTTGAGCTCGGCGATTGGCACCGGTCCGCTTCCGACAAGATCTTCCGCTTGTACTCCAAGGGGAAACGACGTCGCTGGGCCTTCGAAGACACCTCCACGTCCTCTCCCGCTACCAAGGATGCTGACTCGCCTTCCATCTCTCATCCCGTCTCGCCCTCTACACTAAACTCCAAGGAGTGGGTGTCTCAAGATCGTTGGCAGAGAGGGGCTCTCCGGCGTCGGCACTGGCGAGAAGTCCGCCGTCATCCGCGAGCGAGTTGTACGCGCCAGCGAGGTGCAGCGCCGCTGCTTCGCCCCCCGCACCACTCCCCTCACCAACGGCCGCATGACGCACGCCGAGATCCGGAAGCACTGCGCGCTGGACAAAGAGGAACGTCCCTCCTCCGCGCCGCGATGGATAAGCTGCAGCTCTCCGCCCGCGCCCACGACCGGATCCTTCGCGTGGCAGGGACCATCGCCGATCTCGCGGGCGAGGAGCAGATCGCCGCCGATCACGTAGCCGAGGCGGTGCAGTACCGGAGCCTCGACCGGCCAAGGTGGCGGGGGGAGTGAGGGGGGGCGGAGGTCAGCGGAAGAGCCTCTTCACGTCCCCCCAGGTCGTGCTCTTCGCGGCGGTCGGGCCCTGGATCTCGACATGAGCCCCTACGAAGCTGTCGAAACGCGCGGTGAAAAAGTAGCTCATGTAAAACGACCGCGTCAGGTCGACCTCCAAAGTGCCGAGACTGTTCTCGGCCGCGGCTTGGTAGATCAGGGAAGCGACATGGAGCGATGACCCCGGCAGACCGGAAAGAAGAGGATCATAGGCGGAGACGAAGACCGTGTCGGCCTGATCTGTGACGGGTGAGGACTGCCACGGATGAGGAAGGAGGATCTCGCCGTCGAGGAAGCCCAGCGCACCATTGTCGACGATGTAGATACCGAAGAACCACCAGAAGCTCGCGGGAAACCCGAATCCCTGGCTGTCGATCCACACATCGACGGCGACCGAGTCGCCGGCCGACACCGAAATGGAGTCCGGACCGTTGCCGAGCTGGCCGTCGAGGTCGAGTTCCCCAATCATGTCCGCCGAAAGCGGCGGAGCGAGGATCGCCAGGACAAGCCCGATGAGAATACGATGTTTCATACCATGACCTCCCGATCCACCTTACGAGGGTGATCTTGGTCGTTCGGCGAAGGTCCGCCGCCTGGATGCTTACGAAGTAGGTCCCCGATGCCACCCGGCGTCCGGCATCGTCCCGGCCGTTCCAGACGATCGTATGAAGCCGGGCCTGCGCCATGGCATGAAAGAGCGTCCGGATTCTCCTTCCGCGGATGTCGAAGACGGTGACATCGGCCATGCCCGCATCGTCGAGGCGAAACCGGATCTCCACGGTCGGGTTGAACGGATTCGGCACCGCCTCGAACGCCGAGAGTGGGTCGCGGGAATCCTGCCCGTCTTCCGTAAGTACGGACGTCGGGTCGACGAGGCCGAAAACCGCATAGGCCCATTGTACCGGATTCTGGGGATCGGTCGGGTCGAAGGGCGCCCAGACGGTGTCGGTCGGGGAAAGAGGAAATCGCCAGAAGTAGCTCGTGAGGCGAATCTCATTCGTGGGGAGGAAACTCGCCATGCAGTATCGATCGCGGAATAGAACCGCCTTTTCAATCGTTCCGCCGAGAGAATCGGAAAACTGCAGCGAGTCGCCTGGAGTCCACCCGCTCGACTGGAAGGACTGGGTAGGCAGCCCGTGACCGATGCCGGCGACGACAACGGAATCTCCCAAGTATTGAGCATGGAGATTGACAGTCTTGGTTGCCTTGTAGACCTGGACGTTGGAATACTCCCCGTCGACGAGAGTGTCGCCCGAGGGGGAGACGACGGGGATGTACTCCCCCGCGGTACAGAGGATGACGTTCTTCGTTTCGTGAAGAGCTACCGAGTCCCCATCCAGCCCGCTCGTCGTGAATCGCCCGCGGCGGAACCGGTCCGGGTCGGTGAAGCGGATCGAGTTCCGGGCATTCAGAAAGCCGTGACCGTAGTACTTGTCATGACCGGGGATCGTGTCCGCCTTGCTCTCTACCGCTCCGGCGATGACAAGCGCTTCGAGTTCCTCGTGGAGCGAGTGATCTCCATGGACATCGTAGAGTCGTGAGGCCAGGAGGGCGGCGGTTCCGGCGACCATGGGGGATGCCGCGGAGGACCCTCCGAAGGGCGCCCACCAGGGGGCGTTCCATGTCGGCGCCATGGCATCGTGCCCCGGGGCCATGACGTCGTTCCATCGGCCGTAGGAGCTGCCATTCCAAGTTCCGAAGAATCGTTCCCCCGTGATCCGGCCATTGCTCACAGCAATCGTTCGGTTCGTCTGGGAGGCTGCCGGCAGGGGGCGAAAGTTTGGCTGGTTGAGGTTTCCGATTGCGGCGACGATGGAGATCCCGGCCTGGTAAGCTCGGGCGAGGGCCTCTGCGTAGGCCAGTCCGCCCGATCCATTGCTGAAGTTCATCACGTCGATCTGGTCTGTGATTGCTTGATCGAGGGCCGCGATCATGCCGATCGGGGCGGCGCACTCGGGCGGTTGCGTCCCCACGATGTAGTACATCTTGGTACGAACCATGGTCAGAGAGTTGGCATCGACTCCGCCCGCAACGCCAGCCGTCCCGATGTACAGCGTATCCGCGGGGCTCCGGCGGTTGTGCGTCAAACCTGCCGCGATGCCAATTACCGATGTTCCATGTCCGCTTGAAGCCCACGGGGTCAGGGAGTCGGATGGCCAGCAGGTATCGTAGAACTCATACACCAGGTTGCTGTCCGGATAGGTGACGAAATCGGGATGAAAGGATCTCAGCCCGGTGTCAACGATACCCAGTCGAATCGCGGGATTACCGGTTGTCCGTCGCCATGCGCCCGGCGCGTCGATTCCGTAGCGGAGGGGAGACCCGGATGTATCGATCGGTTGGGCCCATGCTTGCTCGTCGAGGGCGTAGAGGGAGTCCCCCGGAGTCGTATCGGGAACACTCGGGAACCCGAAGGAATCCCACCCGATGAGCGGTTCTGCATAGACATAGGTGTCCGATGCCGCTTCAAGTCTCTTGAGAATGTCAGTGGTCGTCGAGCTTCCCCTGAGAACGTATGTCCGCGCACGGCTCTCGTAGTTGATGGAGAAACCATCAGAAGTCGGTATCGCGGGGTTTGCAGGCGACCAAGAGGCCGACGGATTCCAAGCCAGACGACGCCACTGATCGACTCCAGCTAGCTGGAACGCTTTCATCAATGTAGGGGAACCGATCGTAACCGCGGAAATGGGCCCATCGGGAGCGTTCCATGCATCAGGTACGAACGCCCCCTTCCGGAACTGAACGATGACCATCCCCTCAAGAATGTCGGCACTGGCTGGCGGGTAGGAGGTGATGCCCTTCACGGGGAACCGTGCAGGGGGAGTCCCATCGGTGGTGGACCCGCCATCTCCCTCCTCCGGTCCCGTTCCATCAACCTGCTGGCCGCTCACACAGACCTTGGCGCCTTCGAAACCGGCGAAGCTCTGCTCGGCCAGACCGGTGTCCATCCAGCCCGAGAGAGCAAGATCTCCGATGAACGCGGGGCAGACACCCTTTCTCTTCGCCTTGAACTGCAGGCGGGCAATCTCCGTCGGGGTGTGAAGCGGGGTCGCGAAACCGAAGTCGGTCCCCTGCAGGAGGATGGTGCCGTTCGCCTGCACTTGAACCGGCGTATCCGTCCAGCCGTTCGGAGTGAGGTAGATCGCAGTGACCGTATCGGAGATCCACTCCAGCGTCCCGGAGGTATCGCCGAAGGTGATCCCGAAGGCGTAGAGGGAATCCGCCCCGGTGATCCAGAGACGAACGAGCACGGTGTCGCCTTTGTCGACACCGGTCGTGTCGGGACCGTTGGTGACGTTGGAGTCAAGATCCGCGACGATCGAGGGATCCGCGGGGGCGGCGGACGACGCGAAGAAGGCAAGGAGCGCGATCACGCTGGGTATGACGATGGGAAGACGCATCGGACAAGCCCTCTCTCACGCGAGAGGGCATGGGTGTCGTACTGGAGGAGTAGTGATACCCTCTCGGCGGTGAAAACGGCGCCGGGAGTTCCGCATGGCGATCGAGTACACATTCAGCATACCGCGGGGGGGGGGGAAAAACGTCAAGACTTCGGCGGACGATTTCGACCGGTTTCTCGCGCTCTTCCTGACTCCCGGATGGGCGGTCTTACCAGGAAGGCTGCTTGGCCAATCGGAGGATCGCGAACTCGTCGGCAGGAACGTCGCGGGCCAGGGACGGAGCGCATCCCAGAAACCGAATAATCCCCGGCCATTGCCGGGGCAACGGATGGGTTGCGTTGCATTCCCAGAATCGGTAGGTATCCGTAGCCACCCCGATCTTCTCGGCGACCTCCCTCTGGAGCAGTCCGAGGTCCATCCGTCGCTTCCGGAGATGATCCCCTAACGTCTTGAGTTCCCTAGGATAAGCCGCGTCAAGGGGTTTCGGGGCTTTCAGGGTCCACCCGCAAAAAGGCAACGCAACCCTGCCCGTGCGGATACGCCGGGGAACCGCGCTGCACGTGCGACCCGGCGATGGTGCAGCGCTATGCCGGGCGGCTTTCGGGACCGCTTCTCGATCGCATCGATATCCAGATCGAGATGCCCCGTGTGCGCTACGAGGAA
>JAJRTG010000078.1 GCA_024278395.1 Fidelibacterota bacterium
GGAACTACAAGGTGCGCTACTGGGATCCGGCCTGGAAGGAGATCGTCCACTCCTACCTCGATCGGATCGTATCCCAGGGATTCTTCGGAATCTACCTGGATATCGTGGACGCGTTCGAGTACTGGAGCGATCCGAGGAACGGGGAGCCGCTCCACCTGACGGAGGGGGATGCCGCGTCTCGGATGATTCGGTTCGTGGAGGAGATCGCCCGCTACTGCCGCGTAAGCCTCGGGAGGCCCGATTTCTACATCATCCCCCAGAACGGCGAGCGGATACTCGACTACGACGACGGCTCCCTCCTGGACACGATCTCCGGGATCGGGATCGAGGATCTCTTCTACAACGAGCTCGATCCGATCCCGCAGGAAGAGACCTCCTACCGGATCGGATACCTCGAACGGGTCCGCAAAGCCGGCAAACCCGTGTTCGTCGTCGATTACGTCGATGACGGGAGCGGATACACCGGCCCCAACAGGGCGCGGATCGACTCGTTCCTCGAGCAGTGCCGCACCCGCGGATACATCCCCTACGCCGCCGTCTCCGACCGCTCCCTCGATGAGCTGAACGTCATCCCGGGCGTTCAGCCCTGACCCCCGAGGCTCCACTTGACACCCCGCGTGCGGCAAGGTAGAGTGAACGTCCCCACGGAAGGGAGCGACCATGCCGCAGATAAAGATCCGCAAAGCGAGGGAGCGAAAGACGGTGCAGGTGCGCCTCCCGGACGGACGCACCTTCGAGGGACCGAAGGGGACCCCCCTCGTCGAGTTCTTCCAGGCGGCGTTCCCCGGAGCGAGTGACCCGCCGGTCGCAGCGATCGTAAACGACGGGCTGGTCGAGCTCGGCCGTCCGGTCCAGTTGGACATCGAGGCGACTCCGGTGTTCATCTCCGATTCGGACGGGATAAGGATCTACTGCCGCAGCCTCTCGTTCCTCCTCATCGTGGCGGCGCACAAGTTATTCCCGGACATCAAGCTGAACATCGACTACTCCGTCCCCTACGGCGGCTACTTCTGCCGGGTGGAGGGGAGGGACCCGTTCACGACCGAGGAGCTGGCCCGGATCAAGGAGACGATGCAGCGGCTCGTCGACGAGGACCGCCCGATAGAGCGGCGGCGCCTCTCCGTGGAGGAGGCGCGGGAGATCTTCGCCTCCCGCGGTGAGGACGGGAAGGTGCAGCTGCTCGCCGAGTTCAAGGAGGACCACCTGCACCTGTACGAGCTCGACGGGTTCCTCGACTACTTCTACGGATACATGGTCCCCTCGACCGGGTACCTCCGCACCTTCGCCCTGGACACCTTCCCCGGCGGGTTCATCCTCCGGTTCCCGCGCCGGGAGGCCCCGACCAAGCTCCTCCCGCCGCAGCGGTTCACGACCCTGCGGGAGGTGTTCACCGAGTACGGGGAGTGGCTGCGGCTCCTCGGAATCCGCCACGTCGCCGCGCTGAACGATGCGATCCGCACCGGCCGGATCAAGGAGGTGATCCTCGTCTCAGAGGCGCTGCACGAGCAGCGTATCGCCGAACTCGCCGCGATCATCGCCCACCGCTACGATGAGAACCACCGCCTCGTCCTCATCGCCGGGCCCTCCTCCTCCGGGAAGACGACCTTCTCCAAGCGCCTGGCGGTACAGCTGCTGGCGAACGGCCTCCGCCCCTACCCGCTGGGGATGGACGACTACTTCCGGCCGCGTGAAACCCTGCTGCGGGAGGGAGTCGACTTCGACTCCCTAGAAGCCCTCGACCTCCCGTTCCTCGAGGAGCAGCTCCACGCCCTCCTCTCCGGGAAGCGGGTCACCCTGCCGCACTACAACTTCAAGACCGGGAAGCGGGAGGAGGGACCGACGGTGCGGCTCACCTCGGACCAGATCCTGATCGCCGAGGGGATCCACGGCCTCAATCCGAACCTGCTCCGGAACTTCCCCAAGGAGGAGGTCTTCCGCATATTCGTCTCCGCGCTCACCCAGCTGAACCTGGATCGGCACAACCGGATCCCGACCACGGACACGCGCCTGATCCGTCGCATCGTGCGCGACTCCATCTACCGCGGCTACTCCGCCGAGGCGACCCTCAAGCTGTGGGACAGCGTGCGGGCCGGGGAGAAGCGAAACATATTCCCTTACCAGGAAGAGGCGGACATCATGTTCAACTCCGCGCTTGCCTACGAGCTCTCCGTGCTGAAGCCGCTCGCCGAGCCGCTCCTGCTCCAGGTGAAGAGCCCACGCGAACGGATCGAGGCGGAGCGGCTGCTTGCGTTTCTGAGCTGGTTCGAACCGTGCCCGACGGAGACCATCCCCGGAAACTCGATCCTGCGCGAGTTCATCGGCGGCTCCACCCTGCGCGGGTTCACTCCCGATCTCGGCCCGGCCGAAGGAGGATAAACTGAACACCCAAGAGATCATGCAGCTCGCGTTGGAACTCTCCGGGCTCGGGGAGATCCCCGGCGATTCCGCGGTCTACGTCCCCGGCGAGGGAATAGAGCGTGTCCTCATCGGGATCGATCTTGAGGGGCCGGAGCTGCTCCTCGCCGAAGAGCTCGGCTGCGACCTCGCGATCGCCCATCACCCGCCCGGCGGGGCCGGGGCCCTTCATTTCCACGAGGTGCTCGGGCGGCACATCGACCAGATGATCGCCGCCGGGGTTCCGGAAGCGGAAGCGCGCGCCGGGGTCGAGGGGTGGATGGAGGAACGACGGATCCTGAACTCGATCCGCAACTACGACCACGCTCCGTCGATCGCCCGCCTCCTCGTGATCCCGTACATGAACATCCATACACCCCTCGACGAGATCGGCCGCCGCAGGATGACCGCCGCGGCGGGCGAGCTTGCGCCCGGCAACACCGTCGGTGAACTCATCGACCTCTTCTACGGGAAGTTCGGCGAGTTCCGGAACGCCGAAACAAGGATCGAGGTGCGCGTCGGACGGGCCGAAAACCGCCTGGGCAGAGTCGTCGTCTCCCACGGGGCGGGGACGAACGGGGGCTACCGGGTGGCGAAGTCCTACTTCGACCACGGGATCGACACCCTGATCTACATCCATTGCTCCCCACAGGACTCATCCCGCCTGAAGGAGGAATACGGGGACGGAAA
>JAJRTG010000079.1 GCA_024278395.1 Fidelibacterota bacterium
CAAGTCACTTGAGGTCTTAAAGAGCGACCAACGCTACATCCTCCCGGTGATCGCGGAGCTGCTCGGCCCCGGGGCCGACTACGAGATCATCCACTTCGAGCTCTCCGACTACGCCGGGATCCTCTCCGTCGATCCACCGTGCTACGTCGCATCGGCCCTGGTCGCGTTCGTCCCGGCCTGATCTCCTGGCGCACCAAGACCTCATCCTTGCACCGGCTCGCCGGAGCCGATATACTGATGTTTTAATCTTGCCTTACAGGGGTGATGACAGATGTGCAACCAAAAGCTTAGCAGCGCGACAAACCTCTTCCTGAGCGGCCTCAGCGCGCATCATCACCCCCACCACTGGGTTCATTGAGCCTCAACACCTAACCCAGCGTACCCCCGAGTCCCGCAACAACATCCCCGGCGTTCGCCCTAAGCGCGGAGTGTGGTCATGGCCGATCTGTTGAAGATCGCCGTGCCCAACAAGGGGCGCTTGAGCGACCGAAGCCTGGAGCTGCTCTCCAAAGCGGGCCTGCACGTCCCGCGTCACGCGCGTCGGCTGATCGCCGACGTCAACGGCCGCTGGCGCCTGCTCTTCGTGCGCACGTCCGACATCCCGGAATACGTGGCGACCGGCACCGCCGACGCCGGCATCACCGGACTCGATCAGGTGGCCGAGAGCGCCTTAGCGGTGGAGACGCTCCTCCCGCTGGGGTTCGGCCATTGTCGCCTGGTCGTGGCCGTCCCGCGCCTGAGCGGGATCAGTGAGCTGGCCCGGTTGGCGGGGAAGCGTGTGGCAACGACCTTCCCCCGACTGACGGCCAGTTTCTTCGCCCGGCGGGGAATCCCGGTGGAGATCGTGCCGCTCTCCGGGGCGACCGAGGTCGCCCCCCAGGTAGGGGTGGCCGAGGCGATCACCGATCTGGTGGAGACCGGTTCCACCCTGCGCCAGAACGGCCTCGTCGAGCTGGAGACGCTCCTTCGGTCGGAGGCCGTGTTGATCGCCAATCCCGAGAGCTTGAACACCGAAGAACCAACGCTCCACGAACTGCAGTCCGCTCTCAGGAGCGTGCTCGACGCTCAGACCAAGCGCTACCTGATGGTCAACCTGCCCCGGGCCCGGCTGGAGGAGGTCAAGGCGCTGTTGCCCGGCGTGACCGCGCCCACGGTGATGCACCTGCTCGGCCGGGAGGATTGGATCGCACTGCACGCCGTGGTCAGCGAGGACCGGATCAACGAGCTGATTCCGATGCTCAGGCGCTATGGCGCGGAGGGGCTGCTCGTCCTGCCGATCGAGAGGATGGTGCCATGATCGACGTCATTCGATTGGAAGGATTAAGCGAAGCGGAAAAGGGCAGACTGTTGAACCGGCCGAGCCCCTTGGATCAAGCGGTAACACGCAAGGTCGCAGCGGTGCTGGACGAAGTGCGCCGACGTGGAGACGCGGCTCTGCGGGAACTCACCGAGCGCTTCGACGGCGCGCGGTTGGACGATCTGCGCGTCTCTCGGGAGGAGCAGCACCGGGCGCTCCGCGCGCTCGAACCCCGGCTCAAGGCGGCGTTAGAAACGGCCAAGCAGCGGATCGAGCGCTTTCATGAGCGCCAGCTCCCGTCGGGTTACCGCCTGCAGGTCGCGCCGGGCATCGAGCTCGGGCAGCTGGTGAAGCCGTTCCGGCGCGTGGGGATCTACGTGCCGAGGGGATTGCCGTCTTCACTCCTGATGGCGGCTGTCCCCGCGCGCATCGCCGGCGTGCGCCAGCTGGTGGTCTGTACGCCCCCGGGCCCCGACGGCCGCGTCCCCGAAACCGTGCAGGCGGCTGCGGCCCTGCTTGAGATAAACGAGCTCTACGCCGTCGGCGGGGCCCAGGCGATCGCCGCCTTGGCCTACGGGACCGAGTCCATCGCGCCGGTCCACAAGATCGTGGGACCGGGCAACGCCTACGTCACCGCCGCCAAGGCCCTGGTGCGCGATGCCGTGGGCATCGACCTCCTCGCCGGACCGAGCGAGGTCCTTCTGATCGTCGACCGCGTGGCCAGGCTCTCTGAAGCGATCCTGGCCCGTTGGACACTCTCGGAGTTCAGAGCGCAACTGGAGCACGGACCGGGGAGCTCGGCGCTCCTCCTCACGAGCCTGCCGGGGTTGGCCCGAGAGGTGGCCCGGGGGCTGGGCCCTGATGAGATAAGGGATCGCCAGGTGGCAGTGCTGCATTACCAGGAAGAGCCGACCGCTCTCGACTTCGTCAACGCTTACGCGCCGGAGCACCTGTGCCTGTGGAGCGAGGGTGCGGAGCGCTGGCTGGAGCAGGTGGAGAACGCCGGCTCGGTCTTCCTGGGGCCATGGTCACCGGTGGCGCTGGGGGACTACGCCTCAGGGACGAACCATATTCTCCCCACCTCGCGCCGGGCGCGCTTCGGCGGCGGTCTGAGCGTCCGCGACTTCGTGAAGACGATCTCCTATCAGCGGGTGAGCCCGCAGGGGTTGCAGGCGCTGGCCCCCACGGCCGTCGCGCTGGCCGAGGCCGAGGGGATGCGCGCCCACGCGGCCTCCATCCGGATGAGGTTGCAGGAGGAAGAACGATGAGAGACAGCCTGCGTTCCCTGAAGCCGTACCGCCCCCCGGAAGCAGAAGGACTGGCGCTGCACCGCAACACCAACCGCTGGGGAATGAACCCGGCCGCGCAGGAGATGGCCCGGCTGTTCGCCGAGATCGACCTGAGCGGCTACCCCGACAGCGAGGCCACGGCCCTGCGCCGCGCGCTGGCCGCGCGCTACGGCCTGCAGCCGGAGAACTTTCTGGTCGCCAACGGCTCGAACGAGGTCTTTGACCTGGTCTTCAAGACGTTTCTGAACCCCGGGGACGCGGTGGTATTCCCCAGTCCGAGTTACGGCATGTACCGTCATTACGCGCTGGTCAACGCCGCCCGTCCGGTTGAGGTGCCGCTCGATGCGGACTTCGATCTGAACGCCGATGCGATCCTGAGCGTGGATGCCGAGCTGATTGTGCTCTGCACGCCGAACAACCCCACGGGCAACACGCTGAGCGTCGGTTCGGTCGAGGCCGTGCTGCGCTCCGGCCGTCCGGTGGTGATCGACGAAGCGTACGGTGAATTCGCAGGAGACGATTGGATCGAGCGGGTGGGGGAGTTTCCTAATCTGCTGGTGACGCGCACCTTTTCCAAGGCCTACGGCCTGGCGGGGCTGCGCGTGGGCTATCTCGCCGCGCGCCCCGGGCTGATCGAGCAGATCGAGCGGGCACGCCTCCCCTACAACCTGAACGCCCTGAGCCAGGCCCTGGCCACGGCGGCGCTGAACGAACAGGCGTTCATGCGCGACTACGTGGAGCTCATCCGCCGGGAGCGCCTCCGCTGGGCGCAGGCCCTATCTCGCAGGAGATTCCGGGTCTGGCCATCGCAGGCGAATTTCCTCCTGGCCGCGGTCCCGCAAGGGCTCGACCGCGACATCCTGGTCCGACAGCTGGCCGACCGGCGCATCCTGGTGCGCTCGGCCGGCCCGCATCCCCGCCTGCAACGCTGCGTTCGGATCACCGTGGGAACGCCGGCCGATCTCGAGGCGCTGCTGGCCGCGCTGGACGAGGTGCTGCCATGCAGGTGACCGTCGCCGATCTGGGAGTGGGGAACCTGCACAGCCTGAACAAGGCGCTGGAGCGGCTGGGGGCGGAAGTCGCGGTGACGCCGGAGATCGCGCGCTGGCTTGAGTCCCGGGTGTTGATCCTGCCGGGAGACGGAGCGTTCGGCCCCATGATGCGCAGGATCGAGGGTCACCGCGAGGCGCTGCGCCAGCGTCTGGGTGAAAGGCCCGCCCTGGGCATCTGCATCGGCATGCAGCTCCTCTTCGAACGGAGCGATGAGGCCCCGGATGTGTCCGGCCTGGGCCTGCTCCCCGGGAGGGTGGTCAGGCTGCCGGCCCGGCGCCTGCCCCACATGGGATGGAACACCGTTGAGCACAATAAAAACTCGCTCTTCACCGGCATCCCCCAAGGGGAGTATTTCTATTTCGTCCACAGTTACGGGATCGTCAGTTCGCAGGGCGCTCTGGCCTGGACGGAGTACGAGGGGAGGCTGGTGGCCGCGGTGCGCGCCGGTCCCTGGAGCTATGCGGTGCAGTTTCACCCGGAGAAGAGCGGCCGCTGGGGGCTGAGGCTCTTGGAGAACTTCCTCTCCTTGGCCGAGGGGGCGGGATGATCTGGGCGGCGGTCGACCTGCTGGGTGGGCGCTGCGTCCAGCTGCTGGGCGGCGATCCGGCGACGGCGCGATTCACACAGGATCCCGTGGAAGCAGCCCAACGCTTCGCCGCGGAGGGCGCCGACGGACTGCACCTGATCGATCTCGACGCGGCCCTGGGACGGGGGGACAACCGCCGGATCCTGCGGGAGATCATCCGCGCGGTGGAGATCACGGTGCAGATCGGCGGCGGGATACGGGATGAGCGGGCAGTCACACGCTGGCTCGACGCAGGGGCGGAACGGGTGATCGTGGGCACCCGCGGGGTAGAAGACCCGGAGTGGCTCCGGGCGATGGCCGCCCGATTTCCCCGGCGCATCGTGCTGGCGCTCGACGCGCGGGGAGAGGAGATCGTAACCGCAGGCTGGAGGCGGGGTTCTGGCCTGCGGACGCTCGAGCTGGCCCGTCGGGTGGACCCGCTCGGCCTGGCCGCCCTGCTCTACACCAACGTGGAGATCGAGGGCACGCTCCGGGGGCTGGACCCGCAACCCATCGCGGCATTATGCCGGGCGGTGCGGACGCCGGTGCTGGTCGCCGGCGGCCTGCGTACGGCCCAGGATGTCCATAGGGCGTATCAACTGGGCGCGGCGGGCGTGGTGCTGGGCACGGCGCTCTACGCGGGGACCATCGACCTGAAGGAGCTCAAGACGAAGGGAGTGAAGAGATGACCGAGAAGAGCTGGATTCAAGTCCAACGGAGCACGCGCGAGACCGAGATCGAGCTCAGGCTGCGCCTCCAGGGGTCCGGTCGAGCGAAACTGAGTTGTGAACCGTACTTTCTGCGCCACATGCTGGAGAGCTTTGCGATCCACGGCGGGCTCGACCTCGAGGTGAGCGCCCGCGGCGAGGATGAGCACCATCTCATCGAGGACGTGGGACTATGCCTGGGTCAGGCCATCCGCCGCGCCGTGCCGGACCTGGTGATCGAGCGCTACGGGCAGGCGATCATCCCCATGGACGACGCGCTGGTCCTGGTGGTCCTCGATCTGGTCGAGCGGCCCTACGCGCAGGTCGAGTTGCCCGTCGGCCTGTATGTGCATTTTCTGCGCTCGATGGCCCTGGAGGGCGGGTTCACGCTGCACGTGCGCCCCCTGTCCGGCGAGGACCCTCACCACCTGGTCGAAGCGGCGTTCAAGGGGCTCGGGCGGGCGCTGCGCCAGGCCGTGCGCCCCACGGGCCGAGTCGCCAGCGCCAAGGGGGAGGCCGAGTGGGGATGAGCCTGGCCAAGAGGATCATCCCCTGTCTGGACGTGCAGGACGGGCGCGTGGTCAAGGGCGTAAGGTTCCGGGATCTGCGGGGAGTCGGCGACCCGGCCGAACTGGCCGCGCAGTATGAAGCCCAGGGCGCCGATGAGATCGTCTTTCTGGACATCAGCGCCTCGACCGAAGGGCGCAGGACGCTGCTGGACGCCGTGCGGCGCACCGCCGAGCGGTTGTTCATCCCGCTGACCGTGGGCGGAGGGGTCTCCGCGGTGGAGGATATGTACCGGGCGCTGCGCGCCGGGGCAGACAAGGTCGCGATCAATACCAACGCGGTGAGCAATCCCCGGCTGATCGCGGACTGCGCCGAGCGCTTCGGGAGCCAATGCGTGGTGGTGGCCATCGACGCCAAGCGAACCGGCCCGGCTCAATGGGAGGTCTACACCCATGGCGGGCGGAATCCGACCGGTCTGGACGCCGTCGCGTGGGCCCGCCGCGCCGCCCGGCTGGGAGCTGGGGAGATCCTGCTCACCAGCATGGACGCCGACGGCACCACGCACGGCTACGATCTGGAGCTGACGCGGGCGGTCGTCGAGGCCGTAAGTGTGCCGGTCATCGCCTCCGGCGGCGGCGGGAGGCCGGAGGACCTCTATCTGGCGCTGAGCCGGGGCGGCGCGCAGGCGGCGCTGGCCGCCTCGATCTTCCATTACGGACGCTACACCGTGGCCCAGGTAAAAGCCTACCTGCGCCGCAAGGGGGTGATCGTACGATGAGCGAACTCAAGCTTGATCTGGAAGGGATCCGTTGGAACCCCGACGGACTGGTGCCGGTGATCGCCCAGGGGGTCGATGGGCGGGTGCTCATGCTGGCCTACGCCGATCGGGAAGCGCTGCAGAGAACCCTGGAGACCGGTTTTATGCACTACTGGAGCCGCTCGCGGCAGAGGCTGTGGCAAAAGGGTGAGACCTCGGGGCATGTCCAGCGCGTCCTCTCGCTGCATTTGGACTGCGATCGGGACACCGTGCTGGCGCGGGTTGTGCAGACCGGTCCGGCCTGTCACCTGGGTACGCCTACCTGCTTCGGCGATCCCGACGCCGACGTCTTCGACGAGCTATGGAACGTTTTCGCCGATCGGGCGGCGAACCCGCGGGAGGACTCCTACGTCAACCGTCTGCTCGGCGACGAGCGCCGCCTGCGCCAGAAGGTCGGAGAGGAGGGCGTCGAGGTCGCGCTGGCCGCATCTAACGAAGAGCTGGTCTACGAGGCAGCGGACCTGGTCTTCCACCTGTGCGTGCTCCTGTTCGCGCGCTCAGTGAGCTGGTCCGAGGTGGTGGCCGAGCTGGAGAGGAGGCGGCGATGAGGCGGATCGATTATCACGTCCACACGAGCCTGAGCCATGACGGCACCTGGTCGCCGCTGGAGATGATCCGCTGCGCGCGGGAACGCGGGCAGGCGGTCCTGGCGTTGACCGACCATGTGGGCCCATCCAACGTGGAACCGGTGCTCGAAGCGCTGCGGTGCGAGCGAGGGGCGGCGCTCGCCTGGTCGGGGATCGAGGTCCTCATCGGCGTGGAGATCACCCAGGTCCCCGCCGCGAGGATCGCGGAGGTCGCGCATCGGGCGAGGCGGGCGGGGGCGGAGGTGATCCTGGTGCACGGCGAGACCCTCTCCGAGCCGGTGGAGCCGGGGACGAACCGCGCGGCGATCGAATGCCCCGAGGTGGACCTGCTCGCCCATCCTGGTTTGCTCTCCCAGCGGGACGTTGAATTGGCCCTGCGCACCGGGACCTTTCTCGAATTGAGCGCGCGCGCCGGTTACTGTCTAACGAACGGCCATCTGGCGCGGCTGGCGCGGGAGGCGGGCGCGATGCCGCTCCTGCTGCTCGACACCGATGCGCACCGGCCGGATGACCTGATCGGCGCCGAGCACGCCGTTCGGATCGCACGCGGAGCCGGGCTCTCCGAAGAGGAGGCGCGGCAGGTGGTCGGGGAGAACGCCGAGGGATTGCTCGCCCGGGTATCTGATCGACGCAGTTGATCTTCCTTCCGGGAGTAGGGATCACCGGATACCCTTTGGGGTGGCGCGCCAAGCCGGCTGGCTTCGCTAGGGGAGGAGGTGCTCCGCCGCTTGGATGGTGTTCTCCATGATCAGGGTCGTCGTCATCGGCCCCACCCCGCCGGGGACCGGGGTGATCCAAGACGCCTTATTTTTCACCGCGTCGAAGTCGACGTCCCCGACGATCCCGTCTTTCGTCGTGTTTATCCCCACATCGATCACCACCGCTCCGGCCCGCACCATGTCGGCCGTGATCAGCCGCGGGACGCCGGCGCAGGCGACCACGATATCACCGCGGGGGACGATCTCGCGCAGGTCCTTCCCCCGGTGCTCGCATACCGTGACGTCCCCGTACCCGAAGCGCAGAATGAGCAGGGCGAGCGCCAGGCCGGTCGTCCCACCGCCGACGATCACCGTCTCTTTTCCCGCGGGATCGACCCCGGCCGCGATGAGGAGCTCGATCACCGCCCGCGGGGTGGCGGGAAGGAGGACGTCCGGAGCGGTGATAAGCTCTGCGTAGCCCGCCGCCCGCGCCCCCCCGCTCAGAAGCCTCCCCAGGTTGGCCGGGTTGAGCGCGTCGATGTCCTTCTCCGGGGCGATCTCCCGCCCGATCGCGTCGACGCTGATCCCGGGAGGGAGCGGGAGCTCGACGAATATCCCGTGCACCGCCGGATCGTCGTTCAGCCGGTGGATCTCCTCGATGAGTGCCGCAGCATCCGACCCTGCCGGGAGCATCACCCCGCGGAACCCGAGCCCGAGCCGGTCGGCCAGGAGCTTCTTATTGCGAAAGTAGACCTCGCCGGCGGGGTTCCCATCGATCAGGATCGGAGCGATCGTGGGTGTGACTCCGCGGACGCGCAGCCCATCCACGCGGGCCTTGAGCTCCTCCTGCCGCGCCGCCGCGAGCCTCCTTCCGTCCAATACGGCCATTTCTCCTCCCCGGAATTCCGATTCTAACTCCTCGTTTAGCCATATTGTAAGTTGC
>JAJRTG010000080.1 GCA_024278395.1 Fidelibacterota bacterium
CGCAGCGCCCGCGGACTTGCCGCCTGGCTGATCCAGCAGCAGGGGTACTCCGCCGAGGCCACCCGCGCGGCGGTGGAGGGCTGGATCAAGTTTGCGCACCGTAACTACTATCTTGCCGAGGCATTGAACGAGAAGGGGCTTTCCCCAACCGACTACGGGCTAACCACCCGTGGGAGCTGCTACCGCGATGAGTGCCAGCTTCCTCTGCGGCGGGGCGGCTGCGGAGGGATGGGGACGGAAGTGAGAGTCTGATCGCTGGTATTATGAAGTGGTGGACTGCGGGGCTGATCCTTCTCACCGGGTTCGCATTGCTCGGGTTCGGCCAGGGACTCCCCTTGTCCGACGTGGTGAAGGTACAGGCCTTGCCCGAAGCGGCGGAGCTCCCCCTTGCGGGGAGTACCACCGTGACTCTGCTCATCTCCGTCCTCCCGGGTTGGCACATCAACTCCCCGGAGCCAAGCGGCGTCCTCATCCCCACCGAGGTCTCCCTTTCCCTGCCGGATGGGATGGAGGCGAAGCCCACGTGGCCTTCGCCGGAGAAGGTCAAGGTTTCCTTCTCCCCCGAGCCTTTGGACCTCTACCGCGGGGAGGTGGAGGTGCCGATACGCTTCACTGCGGGGAAGGACGTCCCTCCGGGGAAGTACACCATCCAGGGGAAGCTGGCCTATCAGGCCTGCAACGATGAGGTCTGTCTTCCTCCGGCTGCGGTCGGTTTTACTCTCTCTCTCACCGTACTTCCCCCCCGCTCCGTCCCGGTCGGGGCCGGCACTCCCGCCGACGGAGGGAGCGTGGTCGGCCGGGGGCTCATCTTGGGGTTAATCACCGCGTTCCTTTTGGGGCTGGGGCTTAATCTCACACCGTGCGTGTACCCCATGATCCCGATCGCGGTGGCCTATTTCTCCCGCCAGTCCGAGGCCCGGGTCATCAAGACCATCGGGCTCGCCCTTTCTTACCAGTTGGGGCTTGCTCTCACGTATTCGGCGTTGGGGGTGGTGGCCGCTCTCTCGGGGGGGATGCTGGGGGAGCTGCTGCAGCGCTCATGGATGCTCGCCCTCGCGGCCGGTGTCATCGCGGTCTTCGCCACAAGCTTCCTGGGGATGTGGCACCTCCGCCCACCGGCGATACTGTTGCGGCGGCTTCCCCGAGGGCGTGGCGGGCCGCTCGGCGCCTTCTTGATGGGGTCGTTCGTGGGGGTGATAGCGGCTCCCTGTGTCGGGCCGGTCACCGCGGCCCTCCTCTCCTATGTGGCCAGTTCGCAGGACGCCATCAGGGGCGGGGCTCTGTTCTTAGCTCTTGCCCTGGGGCTTGGGGCGCCGTATGTGGGGTTGGCGCTGCTCGCGGGAAGGTTCAAACTTCTCCCCCGGGTCGGTCCGTGGACCACCTGGGTGGAGAGGCTTATGGGCGTCCTGCTCATCGCTCTGTCCTGGTACCTTGTGATGCCGCTGGTCCCTGCACGGGCCTGGTTGTGGGGAGCGGCCGCGCTTGCCGCAGGAGGGGCGGGATACCTATTCTTCGTGGGAAGAGGGATCCCGGGGCGCGTCTTTAGGACCCTGCGGTGGGCGGTGGTCCTCCTCGGGATCGCCCTGGCCAGCTTCATCCTCCTGCCCGAGGGAACTCCTCCACCGTCCCTCTCCTGGATACCTTACTCAGCCGAGTCCTTCACGCAGGCCAGGGGGGAGGAGCGGCCGATTCTCCTCTACTTCTCTGCCGACTGGTGCCTACCATGCAAGGAGCTTTCGGTCACCACCTTCCGCAGTCCCGAGGTCATCTCCGCTACAAGAGGGGTGGCGCTCATCAAGGTCGATCTCACCGCGGCGGATGATCGGGCCGCGGAGGAGTTTCGGAGGAGCTTCGAAGTGGTGGGGGTGCCCACGTTGGTCATCCTGGGTCCGGGTGGAGATGAGCTCTGGCGCAACGTGGGCTACATCACCGCGGCGGACCTTGTAGACGCGATTCAAAAGACCTTAAGACCAGCAGAGACCGACGGGTAGGCGATGCCGTTCCGCTCCCTGTCGGTGCGGGTCCACCTCCGCTACTCCGTTGCCTCGGGCCGGGGGCTATCCGATCTCCAAAACCGGCTTCAGCGGCGGCTCGGTCTTGAGCGGGTCCTTGAACACCTCATTGTAGATCAGCACGGCTTCCTCGGCTGGATAGGGCGTGGGAGGGACCTCCAATCCCGGCTCGTGCCGCAGGGTGTACCGGATGACCTTGGCCTCCTTGAGGATGGAGAAGATCTCTCGGGATGCCTTGGGGTCGATGTGATAGTGTTCCTGTAATGCGGCGCAGATCGTGTTGCGCCCTTGAGTGTAGTTCTGTTCCAGTTGGTCTCCGAACCTCTCCTTCAGGAAGTCTCGGACCTTGTTCAGATCGTCTCCGCCGGTCAGGATCCTGCATTCGTCGTTCTCCAGTTCGAGGAGGAGGGTTCTCGCCTTCGCGATCAACTCCTCCAGCTTGTGGAGGCGCAGAGAGATTATCCGGAGCTCCTCCTCGATGCGGGGGACCTCTTCGTTAACCCACTTCAGGTCTTCTGTGCGGTATTGTGCCCCCTCGTGGGCGAGCTTCTTGACCAGTGCCGCTTCCCAGTCCAGCAATATCTTTTCAATCCTCTCCCACATATCACGAACCTCCCTGTCCGGACTCCTCCAGCTTCTGTTGCAGCTTCTTGACCGACTCCAACAGGGTTTCCAACCGGGATTGATAGTCCTTCGCCCGATCGCGTTCCGCTTCCAGTTCCCTGATGGTCTTCACCAACGTAATCCTGTCCTTGCGGAAGTGGGCGGCGATCACCTGCTTGTCGCGCTCTTTGAACCAAAGGGCAAACTTCGGACTGACTTTCATCTTCCCCATCTCCTTCTGCGATATTCTTTCCTGAGTTTTGTGCCGCACGCACCAGTATTATAGCAGGAGATGCATCAAGAAAGAGGCTAAAGCGAAATATGTTCTATGTAACCCGTCCACCGACAGGGAGAGCCCTTGGTTCTGCTGGAAACAACGGCGTTTAAGGCCGAGTATTGGAGCTCTTCCGGCTCCCCGGCTTGACGTACGGGATCCCGCGGCGGCAGAGCGGACAGTCGTCCGGCGGGTAGACCGGGATCTCCATCCGCACGGCCGCGATCACCGGGAGCGGGAGCTCCGTCCCCTGCGGGCGGCGGTCGACGATGCACGCGATCCCGGCCGGGACGCCACCGAGCTCCTCCACCAACCGCGCCACCTCGAGCGAGGAGCCGCCGGTGGTGACGACATCCTCGGCGATGAGGATCCGCTCCCCCGGGCTGATCTCGAACCCGCGGCGGAGCGTCATCCTCCCCTCCGCGTCCCGCTCGGAGAACATCGCGCGGGTCCCCAACGCGCGCCCGAGCTCGTAGGCGACGACGATCCCCCCGAGCGCCGGACCGATGACCGCATCGATCCTCCCCAACTCCGCGGCCTGGTCCGCCAGCGAGCTCGCCACCCGGGCCGCCAGTGCGGGATGCTGCAGGAGCTTGGCGCACTGCACGTAGCGCGGGGCGTGGTTCCCGGAGGAGAGGAGGAAGTGCCCGTCGAGCACCGCCCCCACTGATCTCAACAACTCCTCTACTTCCTTACCGCTGAGCACTACCGCGGATCACCTCCCAATCCTCGATCCCCTTCTCATCCATGTACCTCTCCAACCCAGCGACGATCCTCGCCGCGGCGAGAGGGTCGACGAAGTTCGCCGTACCCACCTGCACCGCGTGCGCCCCGGCCATGATGAACTCGAGCGCATCGCGCCAGTCGTCGATCCCGCCGATCCCGACCACCGGGATCATCAGCGCGCCGGCAAGCTCGTACACGATCCGAAGCGCGATCGGCTTTATCGCCGGACCGGACAGCCCGGCGACCACGTTGGCGAACACGGGTCGTCCGGTCTCGATGTCGATCGCCATCCCGCGGAACGTGTTCACCGCGCTCACCGCGTCCGCCCCCTCCTCCTGCGCGGCGCGGGCGACCGCGATCCCTCCCGCCGGAGGGAGCTTCACCCACAGCGGCACCGGGCACACCCGCCGCGCCCGCCGGACCACCCGAGCTGTGCGGCGGGCGTCCTCCCCGACCGGTCCGCCCCGCGACACGTTCGGGCAGGAGACGTTGATCTCGATCGCATCGACCCCTGCCTCAGAGAGGATAGCGACCGCCTGCTCGTACTCCGCCGGGCTATTTCCCCACACATTGGCGATCACCGTGATCCCCTGCTCCCGCATGCGGGGAAGCTCCTCACGGATGAACGCGTCGATCCCCGGGTTCTGCAGTCCGATCGAGTTGAGCAGTCCGCACGCGGTCTCCCACAGCCGCGGCGGCGGGTTCCCATCCCGGGGGCGCAGGGTGAGCCCCTTGGTGCAGACCGCTCCCAGCCGGGCCGGATCGAGGATCTCCCCGTACTCCGCCCCAAACCCGAACGTTCCCGCCGCGGCGACCACCGGGTTTTTCAGCCGCAACCCGCCGACGACGACCCCCATATCACCCATCCCATATCACCTCGGATGCCGGGAAGACCGGGCCGTCCCGGCAGACGCGCGCGTACCCGTGCGCCGTCCTGACCGCGCAGCCGAGGCACGCCCCCACCCCGCATGCCATCCGGGCCTCGAGCGAGACGTAAAGCGTCACCCCACTGCTGTGGCAGCCCCGATCGAGCGCGGCGAGCATCGGGTGCGGACCGC
>JAJRTG010000081.1 GCA_024278395.1 Fidelibacterota bacterium
GATAAGCCGGACCTGCGCTTCGGGATGGAGATCCACGACCTCTCTCCGGTCGTCCGCGAGAGCGGATTCCGCGTGTTCGACGCCGCGGTGGCGGGCGGAGGGAAGGTCCTGGGGATCAATGCCGTCGGCTGCGCCGGGTACTCGCGGGGGGAGCTCGACAAGCTGCAGGAGCTCGCGATGCGTGAAGGAGCGAAGGGGCTCGCCTGGATCAAGCTGGAGGATGAACCCCGCTCCCCGATCGTAAAGCACCTCTCTGCGGACGCCATTTCCGGGATCATCCGTGATCTCGGGGCGAAGGAGGGGGATTTGATCCTCATCCTCGCTGGGCAGGGGATCGAGGAGGCGATGGGAGCGCTCCGCCTCGAGGTCGGACGGAAGGAGAACCTGGTCAAGTCCGGATGGAACTTCCTCTGGGTCACCGACTTCCCCCTGTTCGGGCTCGACGAGGAGGGGAACCTGACGAGCGAGCACCACCCGTTCACCTCCCCGCGGGCGGAGGACCTTCCCCGGCTGGAGTCCGATCCCCTTTCGGTTCTGTCCGACGCGTACGACCTCGTGTTGAACGGGACCGAGCTCGGGAGCGGGAGCATCCGAATCCACTCCCGTGCGCTCCAGGAGCGGATATTCAACCTTCTTGGGATCTCCAAGGAAGAGGCGGAGCTCCGGTTCGGGTTCTTCCTGCGCGCGCTCGAGTACGGCGCCCCTCCGCACGGCGGGTTCGCCCTCGGGGTCGATCGGCTGGTGATGATGATGGCCGGGGAGAGGTCGCTCCGCGATGTGATCGCATTTCCCAAGACGACTACCGGGGTCTGTCCCCTCACCGAGGCCCCGATGCCGGTCGAACCGGCGCAGCTCGATGAACTGGGGCTCAGACTGAAGGACGAGGGGTGAGGTAGACGGATCGACGCAAGCTTTTCATCCTCTCTCTCTTCCTCCTGATCTTCGTGGGGGTCGCGATCCTGAGCGGCGGTCTCACCAAGCTTCGGTTTCAGCCGGGAAAACCGTTTCCCCAGGAGGCTCCCCCGGCTCCCCCGGACATCGGGGAGACGGGCCGCAACCTTCAACCCGCGTGGCTGGCCGAGATGTTTCAGCGCCTCATCTACGCCATCGTCCTCCTTGCCGTCGTCATCACCGCGATCGGGGCGATCGTCTCCCACCAGTTCCGCCGGTTCCTCCTGCGACAGCTCCCCCCCATCCTGGTCCTATTCCTCCTCCTCGTCCTGTTCTCCCTCTTCTTCCATCCGGAACAGGCCAAGCTTGCGTCATCCCACCCGCCGCCCCCCGCGGCGCCTCCGGCGGCGGGGAGCGCCCCGGAATACGTCCCCCCTGCAGTGACCCCGCCGAACTGGTCGGTTGTTCTGATCGCGCTCGGGACGGCGGGTGGGATCGTCGGGCTCGGGTTCGCCGCGTGGTGGAGGTTCCGCCGCGCGAAGCCTGTTCCGGAGGAGCGGGACGTGCTCGCGGAACTGGGGGTGGAGGCAGGAGCGGCGGCGGCCCGCATCCGCAGCGGGGAGGAGCCGCGGGACGTGGTGATCAGGGCGTACAAGGAGATGTGCGACATCCTCTCCCGGCGGGTGGAGAACCCCGACTACCTCACCGCGCGCGAGTTCGCTCGCCGGCTTCGTGCGCGCGGGATGCGGGATGAACACGTCGACCGGCTCACCCGGATCTTCGAGGAGGTCCGCTACGGCCACCGCGAAGGGACCCGGTTCGCCGGGGACGCCGTCTCCTGTCTGGAGGAGATCAGGGATGCCTACGCCCAGGGATAAGAGACAACGTAGATGGACCATCGGGCTGCTCGCGGCCGGTCTCGTCGGGTTCCTCACCATGCTGTTCATCCTCTTCCTCCAGGAGTGGTTCCGCCGTGCAGTAGCCGTCCCCGTCGTTCAGGCATACTGGCGCATACGATTCTTCCTCTCCCTCCTCCCCCAATACCTGGTCTGGCTCGTTCCCGCACTTGTGATGGGGGCGATCATCCTCGCGCGCCTCCCGCGGACGCTGCCGCCCCTGCCGCAGGGGAGAGCGCGGAGAACGGGGCGCAGGCGGGAGACCGACCCTCTCCTCTCCCTGGCGGCAACGATCTCCCACGCCCGCCGCCGCCCGTTCTACCGAAGGACGATCGTGCGGGAGCTCGGAAAGACGGCGGTACGGATCATCGCGAGGCGGGAGGGGCTGTCCCTTCCGGAGGCGCGGAAGCGGTTCGAGAGCGGCGATTGGTGCGAGAATCGGGCGGTACGGGATCTCTTCCTCTACGCCCGGGGGAACGGAGGAATGGACAAGGTATACGATTTCGAGCGTAGGCTGGACGAGGCTATATCCGTCCTGGAAAAGCTGGAACAGGGGGTATGAATGAAGATAGCCGAAGTGGCGGCGCGCAGCCGCGCGATCATCGACGAAGTGAGCAAGGCGATCGTGGGGAAGGAGGAGGTCCTCGAGCTGGTCTTAACCGGGATCCTCGCCGGGGGACACATCCTGTTCGAGGACTATCCCGGCCTCGCCAAGACCCTGATCGCCCGCAGTTTCTCCCAGGTCCTGGGGATCGAGTTCAAGCGCATTCAGTTCACCCCCGATCTTCTCCCCGGGGACATCACCGGCTCGTACATCTTCGATCGGGATAAGGAGGAGTTCGTCCTGTCCAAGGGGCCGATCTTCGCTCACCTGATCCTGGCCGATGAGATCAACCGGGCCACCCCGAAGACCCAGTCCGCCCTGCTCGAGGCGATGCAGGAGTTTCAGGTGACGATCGCGGGGGAGACCCTCCCCCTTCCGGCTCCGTTCATCGTGATCGCCACCCAGAACCCGATCGAGTATGAGGGGACGTTCCCACTCCCCGAGGCCCAGCTCGACCGGTTCATCATGCGGCTCAAGGTCGGGTATCCGGAGCCCGCCGAGGAGCTTGAGATCCTGAAGCGGAGGAGGGAAAGGAAGGCCGACGAGATCGTCCTCTCCCAGGTGACGAACGCCGATGATCTCCTCGAGATGAGGGCGGCGGTGGAGGAGGTGTTCATCGATCCGGATGTGGAGTCGTACATCGTGACGATCGTGACCCGGACGCGGGAGGACACGAACGTGTACGTGGGGGCGAGCCCGCGCGGCTCCCTCGCCCTGCTGAAGCTGACGCGGGCGTGGGCGGCCCTGCACGGGCGCGACTACGTCCTCCCCGACGACGTCAAGACCCTCGCCGTCCCCGCCCTCGTCCACCGGCTCATCCTCAGCCCGGAGCTCTGGTCGAAGCGGATCGGCCCGCAGGACGTGGTGGAGAACATCCTCCGCTTCGTTCCGGTCCCCAAGGTCGATTGATGGAACATCGGGAGCGGTTGGCCGCCGCCGCGGGGATGACCGCGGCGCTAGTCGTGCTCGGGATCGTAGTCCACGACGGGCGCGTCCTTGGACTCGCCGTCCCCTACCTTGTCTACTTCGCCTGGATCGTCCTCTCCCGCCCCGCAAGCGGCGGGATCGAGGTGACGCGGCAGATTCACCCCGACCGCGTCCCGGCGGGGGAGGAGATCGAGGTGGTCCTGACGGTGGAGAACCACGGGACGGCCGTCCCGTTCTTCGGGCTGGAGGAGCTCCTCCCGGATGGACTCAACGTCATCGACGGGGAGACGACCGCGCTCGCCCCGCTCCCCGCCGGGGGGAGAATCTCGATCTCGTACACCATCGTCCCGCAGCGGGGGGAGTACGAGCTACCTTCCGTCCGGACCAAGCGCTGGGGACATGGGGCACCGGCACCGCTGGTGGAGGAGATCCGATGTCCGTCATCACTCCTCGTCCTCCCCCGGCCGGCCCCGCTCGCGGAGATCGAGATCCGCCCCCGTCGTACTCTGGTCTACGCCGGGACGGTGAAGGCGGACGTCGGAGGGGCGGGGATCGACTTCTTCGGATGCCGCAACTACACCCCCGGGGACGATGTGCGCCGGATCAACTGGCGCGCCTACGCCCGGACCGGGCGGCTCGTGGTGAACGAGTACGAGCAGGAGAGGATCGCCGACGTGAACGTGATCCTCGACGCCCGTGCCCGTGCGCACCACCGCTCCTCCGACGGGGACACGTTCGAGCCGGCGGTGCACGCGGCGGCAAGCCTCGCCGTCCATTTCCTCGAACAAGGGAACCGCGTCGGTCTCCTCATCTACGGGGACGTCCTCGACTGGACCTATCCCGGGTTCGGACGCACCCAGCGGGAACGGATCCTCGATTCCCTCGCCGCCGCCCGTCCGGCGGACAAGGCGGTGTTCGAGGACCTGCGCTACATCCCGACGCGGCTCTTCCCCTCCCGCTCCCAGCTGGTGGTGGTGAGCCCGCTCGCCGGTGAGGAAGACGTGGAGATCCTCGGTCTGCTGCGGGCACGCGGCTATCACGTGATCCTCGTCTCCCCTGACCCGCTCGACCGCTGGATCGAGAGGAACACCGGAAAGACGGACGAGGGGAGCCTGCGGCTCGCGGCCCGGCTCATCCGGCTCGACCGCCGTGTCCTCCTCGACACCCTCGCCCGCATCGGGGTGGAGGTCGTAGATTGGCCGGTCGATGAGTCCTTCGCCCGCGCCGTCGATTGGGCCCTGTCCCGGCGCGGAAGGAGGTTCAGATGAGGTGGGCCGGCCTACTCCTCTTTCCCGCTGGGATGCTCATCCTCGCTGCGACCGGGTACGCAGACGGGGAAGCGGTCGTGGGAACGATCGCCGTCATCGGCGCAGTCGGCTGGATCCTCCTCATCCTCCGCCGAACCGGAGGAGCAGCGGCCCTCCTCGGGGTCTCCGGCGGAATCGGGCTCTTCCTCCTCTTCACCGGGAGCGGGTTCTATCCGATCCTCGCCGGGGAGGTCCTCGCGATCCTCGGGTTGGAGGCCGGGATGAGCCGTCGCGAGATCTCACCGTTCCCGAAGGAGCATCAGGACAAGTTCTCGCGCCGGATGCTCCTGCTCCTCGGATCGGCCGGGATCGGGAGCGGCGGGCTGGCAGTCCTCGCCGTCAACCTCCACCTCACCCTGCGGTTCCTTCCGGCCCTCGGGATCTCCCTCGCCGTTCTCGCCGGCCTCGCTCTACTCCTCCGCCGGGTGAAATAAAAAGCGGGCGACCTCGGCCGCCCGCCTCCGCTGCAATCGGTTGAACCGGCTCTAATGCGGCATGGTCAGGTCGCCGCAGAGCATATTCTTCACCCGCTTTCCATCGGTGTAGCCGCTGATCGTCCCCTCGAACGCAGGGACCCCGTTCCCTTGCGCCGGATAGAGGTCATAGGAGAAGGTGGCCACATCCCCGGCGGCGAGTTTGTTCAACCACAGGATCTGGAGCGTCCTTCCCGCCCGCTTGACGAACACACCCCCGCTCTGGGTTGCGCTCACCTGCCAACCGAGGGGGATCCTCTCCTCGATCCCGACCCCGGAGAGATCCGCTTCAGCGATGACGGTGATGGAGACGGCGATGCTCCCATCGGGCCTCCCCTACACCCGTCGTATCCCGATCAACGGCGATTTTCCGACGAGGATCCCCTTTCGCCGTGCCGTCACCCGGCCGTCGCTTCCGACCACGCGCAGGGTCACCTCTTCGTACCCCGCGGCGGCGAAGGTGTGGTCGACGAACGGGTCGGAGCTGGAGAGATCGGATACCCCGTCTCCGTCGAAGTCCCACTCGTACTCCACGGCCCCGGCGGTGCACGCCTCACAGACGGAGAACGTCACCGCCTCCCCCACCGCCGGGTTGTAGGTCGTCGGATCGAAGTCGATCCCCTGTCCGAACGCGGCAAGCCCGATCCAAAGAAGGAGCGCGCCGCCCAACGTGATTAACAATCCTCTTTTCATACCCCCTCCAAAAGAACCCGAGGCCACGATCCGCCCCCTAGGGGAGCGGATCGTGAACCGAGGTGTCGGTCAACCAATAAGCGATCAGATCCTGCATCGTCGCCAGATCAATCGTCGCGCCGTTCGTATACGGCACCTTATCGCCGGAGATCCAGAGCGAAACCGCATACTGAATCTGATCGAACGCGATCTGCGGCGGGAGGCAGAGATCGATCGTGTCCTTTTCTGTATCCCAACGCGAGATGACCACCGCGACGGGGAGGTACGCCACGCGTGTCACCTTGTCCTCGCCGAGGACCATCTGCGAAAGCCGCGGGGAAGAACTCCCCACGATCCCGTTTATCGAGACCTGCTCCACGCCGGAGTCTGGAAGCGGCGTATCGGGAGCGGTCAGGGTGTAGGTGATCACGCGTTGATCTCCGTCCTTCAACGTCTCCATGAAGAGCCAGTCGTGCGAGGCCTCCCGCAGGGTGGCGTTCCCGCTGTCCACGGCCTTGAACGTCCAACCGTCCGGGATATCCTCGTGCAGGCTCAACCCATGCACCTCGGTGTTGGCGGTGATCGTGACCGTCACCGTGACCACCCCGCCGGCGATCGTCTGATCATCCGGCAGACAGGTGTCGATCGTGCGCACCACGGTCACGCTCGGCAGGACATCGATCGTCTTCGTGTACGCCCCCTTCCCGCCGGCGTTGTCGGTAACGACGAGCGTCACCTGCACCTCGCCGGCCGCGGGGAAGGTATGGGTCACCTGCGGCGAGCCGGTGGTCTCGTCGAAGATCCCGTCGCCGTCGAAGTCCCACGCGTAAGAAACGATGCTTCCGTCGATATCGTTGGATCCGCTTGCGTCCAGCGTCGCCTCCACCCCACTGCGCGGTTGTTTCGGATCACAGGTGAACAGCGCCGTCGGATCGGTGTTGTGCACCGTAATCGTCTCCTCCGCCGCGGCGGAGCGTGCCCCGCGGTCGTCCACCACCACCAGGCTCACGGTGTAGGAACCGGGCTGGGTGAAGCGGTGCTGCGGATTCTGTTCGGTGCTCGTACCACCGTCCCCGAAATTCCACTCCCACGCTACAACTTCCCCGTCCGGGTCGCTCGACGCATCGGTGAACTCGACGACATCGCTCGACGAGGGGGCCTGCGGCGAGTACGTGAAACCAGCGACTGGAGGGACGTTGGGGGCGATCACCGAGATCTCAAGCGGGGTGATGGGGATGGTGCTTGCCACTCCGCGGAAGTTGCTCAGGGTCACGGTCGAGCCTGCATCCGTCTCCCACTTCCCCGTCTTCTTCCCCTTGAGGATGACCGTGGCCGTCCAACGGGCACCGAGTCCGAGCGCCCCGATCCTCCAGGTTGCGGTCGTCGTGCCGTCCGGGTTCTGATCGATTCCCGCGGGGGTCGGAGAACCGCCTGCGTAGCTCAGTCCGGCGGGGATGACCTTCGTGATCGTGATGTCGGTCGCGGCCTGGCGGACGGCGAGGCGCTCCATGATCCGCCCCACCGTCGTATCCTTCGGCCGGGGGAAGAAGAGCCCGCCGGTCTTGGCGGCGAACTCCTCGAGGAGATTCTTGTCTATGAGATTGCCGATCCCGACCGAGATGATCTTTATCCCCAGCTCCTTGGCCACGTCCCCCTCCACCCCTGGATCACTCCCGACGTTGTTCTGCCCGTCGGTGAGGAGGATCTCACTGAGGACGGCGTTCGGTCGTCCGTGGGAGGTGAGCTCCTGGCGCGCGAGCCTGAGGGCGTCTCCGAACGCGGACTTCCCTCCCCGGACGAGGTCGGCGATCGCCTTCTTGACCTGTGTCCGATCATCGGTCAGCGGGATGACGAGGTTCGCCTGCGTGGCGAACGCGACCACTCCGACACGGTCGCCGTCCCCGAGCCTGTTCAGGATATCGAACGCCATCTGCTTGGCGGTGTCGATCGCCGCTGTGGCCGAGACATCGATCACAAGCACGCAGTCGATCGGAAACCTGTCGGCCGGTCCCTTCCCCGTCAGGGTGAAGGTGAGGGTCGCGCTGTCCGGGCTTCCACCGCTCCCGGCGAGATAGATCTCATTCGGAGCAACGGACTGCTGCACCTGGACGTAATCGGCCCCCACAGCGGCCACCGTCACCAGAACCACCATCAAGAATACGGCGAGGGGAAGCCCCCCCGCCGCGTTGTACCTTCTTTTCATCGCGATCAACTCCTATCGTTCGCTCGTCCCATCAGCTACTTCCCCCCCTGGCACGGGAGCTTGCACGCCTCGCATGTGCCCGGCACCGCTCCCGGAAGAGGATCGCAGATATCCGTATTGGTGAGCCAGTAGGCGATGATCGCCTTGAGGGTCTCATAGTCGACCGTCTGACCGCCGGTGCGCGGGACAACTTCATCCTCAAGCCAGAAGGCGATCGCCCGCTGTACCTGCTGGAAGGAGATCTTGTTCGACAGGTTGATGTCGATCGTGTCGTTGTCCACGTCCCAGCGCGAGATGGCGACGATCACCGAAAGGACGTCGGTCACATCCACCGCCGTATCCCCGGTCACGGTCACGTTCTGACACGGGAGGGCGGAATCGACCACGCCGAACAGGTCGTTGGAGCTGACGTAGCAGGGGTTGTCCGCCGGCTGTTCGATCGCCTGCGCCTGCGGGACCTCCACCTGATAGATGATCGCCTTCGTCGTTCCCGCTGGAAGCTTGCTCGGGAAGACCCACTCCACCTTGGACGCCTTATAGGTGAACCCGGCATTGTCGATCGGAGTGACCTTCCAGCCGGTTGGGAGCTGCTCAGCGAGTCCAACGCCGTACAGATCCTGATCAGCGCTGATCTCCACCTTCACGGTGAACGTGTTCCCCGCCGGGTTGCCGTCCGGGCCGTAGTAGTTGAGGAGGACGTTGTTGCACGGAACCGGCGTGGCGATGGTGCGCACGGCGGTGATGTTCGCCTGCGGCACCGCCGGAAGCGGATTGTCGACCTCAGTGCAGGTGTACGCGTAGGCCGCCAGCTCCTTCATCGTCTCAAGATCGATCGTCGCCCCCTGCGTCCACGGGACCGGCTCGTCATTGCGCCACATCTCGAGCGCCCGCTCCAGCTGGTTCGGGTCGATCTTCTGCGACAAGCGCAGGTCGATCGTGTCCTCGGTGTCATCCCCAACCCGCGGGACGAGGTGAGCTATCGCCGTCTTGATCGTCAATGCGTCCGTCACCTCGATGTCGCTGTCCCCCTCCACCGGGATGGAGAGTGATGGGGTCATCGCCTGGAACGTACCGGTAATCTTAAAGCAGGCGGGAAGCGTTGTTGCGATGAGCTGATCGCTCGTCGGCACGGTCACCTCGTAGGTGATAACCTTGGTCGTACCCGCCTTCACCTGATCGACGAACACCCACTGCACCGTAGCCCGCTTGAACGCGGCGCCGGCGTTTTCTATCGGCTTTATCTTCCACCCAACCGGGAGGTTCTCCTGCAACCCGACTCCGGCGAGGTCGGTCTCAGACTCGATCCGAACGACCACCTTGAACGTGCTTCCCGGCAGGGCGGCGACGGTTGAGATCGTCCGCGTCACCTTCACCGCCAGGGCGGATATATCGACGCTGCTCGACGTGCGCCCGGTCGCCCCGTCATTGTCGGTCACGCGAAGGGTGACGTTCTTAACCCCGCTCGTAGCGTAGGTGTGGGTGACAACGGGATCGGTGGTCTTCTGATCGAAGACCCCGTCGCCGTCGAAGTCCCATTCATAGCTGACGATCGACCCATCCGGATCGTGGGAAGCGCTGGCGTCGAACGTAACGGGCTCGTTGACGTGCGGCTTGTCCGGCGCGACGGAGAACGCGGCCACCGGCGGTTCGTTCGGGCTGCCGGAGATGATGATCGGATCGGTCAGATTGAGATCGATCTTCTGCGGAGCGGTCCGGTCACCGGAGAGGAACTTCACCGCAGTGATCCCGGAGGTGAACTGGGGATAGATGGTCAGCGAGAACTGATCACCAAGAGGCCCGAGGACCATCCCATCGGATTTCCCTTCATCCCACGCCCAGGAAACCGTACCGGTCGGCGGGTTCAGCTCCCACGTCTCGCGGAAGTCGACCGGTCCGTCATCCTGCACCTCGAACCCGGCGCCGGCGGGGACCCCGGAAAGGGAGAACGTGACCGTTCCCGCCGTCCCGTTCGGCCCGCTCAAGAGGACAAACAGGGAGATCGCTCCGGTAGAGGTGTTCCGGTAGAGGAAGAGGACCGCAGTGTTCGCCTCCTCCAGTCCCGTGTTCGATTGGCTGTCGGTCAGGTTATAGAAACTGGCGGCGTCTCCTGGGCCGGCGAGGGGGAGAATCTGTACCTTTTTATCCCCCTGACTGACCGTATAGTACCCTTCCCCTTGCGCGTAGACCGCCGCCTGAAAGATAAGTGCGACGAGTACCAGCAAGAGGGGAAGGCCATAAGGACCGACCTTAAGAAACTTCATTGCTACCTCCTTTATCCTTAGCATTCTCTGCGCAATTTTCTGTCTCATAAAAGAGTCCATACCCACTCTATCATAAAATCCCGCTTTAGTCTGTAACATCGATCACGATCCTCCTTCCGGCGTCTCATAGGGTCACCGCGATCTGGTACAACGCCGTATCGATCGCCTGCTTGGCCGCCTCCAACGGGTCGGCGGTGAGTAGGGAGAGAAACGGCCGGTCCGTAGAGGTTGCCGAAGTGGCAAATTCAATGTCCCCTTTCGGGCTGAACACGGTGGCGAACAACCCGACAGTCGCCTCCTTCTGCAGACCAAGGAGGATCCCAAGCGGGCTTAAAAGAAGTTTAAGGGAGTTGTCGGCGAATGAGGTCGCTCCGAGCAGGAGGAGGGATCTCGCCGGCTGAAAAGAGAGCTGACTCTCCCACCGCACAATGCGGAAGATAATGATATGATCGACGTCAAGGGCGTTGGCGAGCCGTCGTATCCCTTCCACGGAGAGAGTATTACCGATGTAGGTGTTCGTCGCCCGCTGAGCCTGCATGAGTTCTCCCGTGGAGGAGACCCGCGCGCCGGTGATAATCGCACCGTGTTGCTGGGCGAAATTCTGGAGGAGCTCCAGATCCGCAGTCGGGACCGGTGCGGCAGCTTGCACGAAGATAGCGATCCTTCCCCGCTGTCCCATCACCGGCACAACGGCGCTCAGCAGGACTGCCCCCACTACTACCCACAAACTAATCCTGCGCACCTTCGTCAGCATACTCTCCCCACCACCCGTTTAGATGTTATTTCTGTGCAGGGAGTCTAGCTATGGAAAGACAAAACCGGAAGGAAGGGTGTCGAAGCTTCCCTCCGGGTTTGTCTACAGGACCGCGGACAAATGTCCGCACAAGGTGCGCCCGCCGTTACAGAGAGAGCTCTGTAGGCTGCTGCGCAGTGTGGGGATGGGTCGGACCGGCGTATACCTTGAGCTTGCGCAGCATCCGGCGGCCGAGCTTCGTCTTCGGGAGCATGCGGCGGACCGCCTCCCGCACCGGCAGTGTCGGACGGCGTTCGATCAGCTTGCGGTACGGGATCTCCTTCAACCCGCCGATGTATCCGCTGTGCCGCTGGTAGAGCTTCTTATCCCACTTATCTCCCGTGAGGACCACCTTGTCGGCGTTGATCACGATCACGTAGTCGCCGGTATCGACGTGTGGGGTGTAGATCGGCTTGTGCTTCCCCTGTAGGATTACCGCGATCTCGCTCGCCAGTCGGCCGAGTCTCTTGCCATCGGCATTGACCACGTACCACTTGCGGTCCCAGGTCTTGCCTCTCTCTTCGTTCTTCGCCACGTATGTCCGCTGCATCTTGTGCTCCTTGATGAATGTCCGATTGGAGCGTGATTATAGCCGAGGGGCAATCACCTGTCAAAGCAGGGAAATCGTGGCATCCGGCTCCGGCCCGACCGAAACGATACCGATCGGGACTCCGAGCTCGTCGGAGATGAACTCGAGGTAATCCCGCGCCGCCCGCGGGAGCCCGTCCGGCGACCGCACCGACCGCAGCTCCTCCCCCCAACCGGTGAGGGTTGTATAGACCGGCGTGCAGCGGGAGAGATCCTCGACGGAGAGCGGGAACCGGATCGTCTCCTCACCGTCGATCCGGTAGGCGCGACAGACTTTGATCTCGTCCAGGCCGGACAGGACGTCGAGCTTGGTGATCGCCAGCTCGGTCGGATCGTTCAAAGCGACGGCGTGACGCAGCCCGACGAGATCGAGCCAACCGCAGCGCCGCGGCCGTCCGGTCGTCACCCCGAACTCCCCGCCCATTTTCTGCAGCTTCTCTCCGAGTTCACCTCCGATCTCGGCCGGGAACGGGCCGGCGCCCACCCTGGTCGTGTACGCCTTGGCCACCCCGATCCTCCGCTCGATCCGCGGGTTGGGGACGCCAATCGCGCCGGGGAGCCCGGCGAACGTGGTCGAGGACGAGGTGACGTACGGGTAGGTGCCGAAATCGACGTCGAGCAGCGTTCCCTGCGCCCCCTCGAATAGGACCTCCTCCCCGCGGGAAAGCGCCGCGCGGATCGCACCGGCGGCGTCCCCGATGGACGGAAGGAACGGCGCCGCCACATCGATCAGCTCGGTCGCCATCTTCTCCGGGTCGAGGGCGGAGACCCCGGGAACACCCGGCCAGGCGCGCTTAAGAAGGTCGATTCGTTGCTCAAGCCGGGCCTGCAACCGGTCCGGGGCGAGGAGGTCGCCGGCGCGGATTCCGACCCGCGCCGCCCGATCCCGGTAGGCGGGACCGATCCCGCGGCGGGTCGTCCCGATCGCCTTCCCGCTCCCTTCCAGCTCCTCGAGCAGGCGATGATAGGGGAGGATGAGGTGGGCGTTCTCCGCGATGATGATCTCCGGACGGGATCCCAGGTGGGCGGAGATCGCGTCGTACTCCTCCCGCAGCACCCGTATGTCGATCACCATCCCGCTCGCCAGGACGGAGACCGTCCCGGGGTAGAACGCCCCGGCCGGCACCTGATGGGTCCCGAACTTCACTCCCCGATCGATCACCGTGTGGCCGGCGTTCGGCCCGCCGTTGAACCGGACCACTATCGCCGCGTCGCGGGCGAGGAGGTGGGTGATCTTCCCCTTCCCCTCGTCCCCCCACTGCATCCCGAGGACCGCTGTCGCCATCTAACCCTCCTTCACCCGTGCGAGGCAGAACTTCATCGGTGCCCCTTCGATCTCCACGGAACCCTCGTACTCGCACCCCGAAGACCCGCCCCGGCTCATCTCCGTCGCCAAGACCTCGGCGCGGACGAATTCCGCGTTTCGCTCGATGATCCCGCACAGCTCGGGATCGCCGTTGTAGGACAGCCTTATCCGGTCGGTGACCTCGAACCCGGCCTCCTTGCGCAGGAGCTGGATGCGATGCACGAGCTCGCGCAGTAGCCCCCTCTCCCGCAGGGCGTCGTCGATCCGGGTATCGAGGAGGAGGCGCAGCCCGGGCTCGGCGGAGAGGACGAACCCCGCGGGAACCGCTTCGGAGAACTCGACGTCATCCGGGGTGATCTCGACCTCGGTCCCGCCCTCAAGCTCGGCCGTGACCGTCCCGGCGGCGAGCCGTGCTCGCAGGTCGTCCGGGTCCTGGGCCTCGATCCACTTCGCCGCCGCCGGAGCCGCCTTCCCCAGCCGCGGGCCGAGGGCGCGGAAGTTGGGAGCGGCGACCGCCTGCATGTGCGGGGCGAGATCGGGCACGAGGACCACGTTCTCCACGTTGAGCTCGGTCTTGAGCAGTCCCACCACCTCCGGTGGAAGCGCATTCTCCTCGGACGGCGTCTCCACGATCACCCGGGCAAGCGGCTGGCGCACCTTGACCTGGGCCTGATGGCGCGCCTGGTGACCGAGAGAGGCGATCCGGCGGGCGAGCGCCATCGCGTCCTCCAGCCGTTCGTCGATCAGCCCGGGGTCGGACTGCGGATAGCGGCACAGGTGCACGCTCTCCGGATCGGCGTCGGTCCGCAGGCGCAGGTAGATTGCCTCGGCGAGGAACGGGACGAACGGGGCGAGGAGCTTGGCCAGATCGATCAGAACCCGATACAGAGTCGCATACGCCGCGATCTTGTCCGACCCCATCCCGCCCTTCCAGAACCGGCGCCGCGACGTGCGGATGTACCAGTTGGACAGCTCATCCACGAATCTCTCCAGCGCGGCGGTGGCGCTCACCACGTCGTAGGAATCGAGCGCCGCGACCACCGCCCCGGCCGTGGAGGAGAGCCGGGACAGGATCCAACGATCGAGCACCGTGGGAGCCCCCCCGCGGTCGCGCGCCGGGTCGAACCCGTCGATCGCGGCGTACAGCGCGAAGAAATCGTAGGAGTTGCGCAGGGTATCGAGGAACTTGTACAGCGGTTCCTTCACGTCCTCCTCCCCGAGACGCTTCGACTTCCACGGCGCGCTCGACGAATACAGGTACCAGCGCAGGGAATCGGCACCGTAGCGGCCGATCAGGTCCCACGGATCGATCACGTTCCCCTTGCTCTTGCTCATCTTGATCCCGTTTTCGTCGAGGCCGAGGCCAGTGACGACGCAGTTTTTGAACGCGGGTTCGCCGTACAGGATCGTGCTCGTGGCAAGGAGCGTGTAGAACCATCCCCGCGTCTGATCAACTCCCTCGCAGATGAAGTCGGCCGGGAAGCTCCGCTTGAACTCCTCCTCGTTCTCGAACGGGTAGTGCCATTGGGCGGTGTGCATCGATCCGGAATCGAACCAGGTGTCGATCACGTTCGGGACCCGGTGCATCGTCCCCCCGCACTTCGGGCAGCGGAGCTCCACCCGGTCGATGTACGGCCGGTGCAGCTCGACCGTGCGCGCCAGCTCGGGATCGAGGGCCCGGGAGACGAGCTCGTCTCTGCTCCCGACGGATACTATTTCCCCGCACTCGTCGCAGGTCCACAGGTTGAGCGGGGTCCCCCAGTAGCGGTCGCGGGACAGGGCCCAGTCCTTCAGGTTGGCGAGGAAATCGCCGAGGCGTCCCTCCCCGACGTGCGGCGGATACCAGTTGATCTTGCGGTTGTTCTCGATCAGTTTGTCCTTGACCGCGGTCGTCCGCACGTACCAGGAGTCCATGGCGTAGTAGAGGAGCGGGGTGTTGCAGCGCCAGCAGAACGGGTAGTCGTGCTCGTACGGGGCGTAGCGGTAGAGGATCCCGCGCGATTCGAGATCGGCGATGATCTTCTGGTCGGCATCCTTGACGAACGTCCCGGCGCACAGCGGAAACTCCTCGGTGAACCTGCCGGCCAGGTCGACCGGATGAAAGAACGGAAGCCCCTTCTCCCGGCCGAGGTTGTAGTCGTCCTCCCCGAACGCGGGCGCGGTGTGGACGATCCCGGTCCCCTCCTCCATGTTCACGAAGTCAGCGGCGTGCACCCGGTAGGCGCGGGGATCATCTATCAGCCGGTACGGGGGGTCGTAGGCGAGCCCGACGAGGTCGGCCCCGGGAAACTCCCGCACCACTCTGTAGTCGCCGGTGAGCGCGCTTTCCACCAGCTCCTTGGCCAGGATCAGCCGCTCTCCGCCGATCTCCACCTCGACGTACGCCGCATCCGGAGCGACCGCGAGCCCGACGTTCGCCGGCAGGGTCCACGGGGTCGTGGTCCAGGTGAGAAGCGAGGTCTTCCCCGCCCGCTCCTGCTTATACTCCGCATCGGCGTCGGAGACGATCCGCATCCGCACCGAGATCGACGGGTCCTCCACCCGCCGGTAGCCCTGCGCCACCTCGTGCGAGGAGAGCCCGGTCCCGCAGCGCGGGCAATAGGGAAGGACCTTGTGCCCCCGGTAGAGGAGCCCCTTCTCGTACATCCGGGAGAGCTCCCACCACACGGATTCGATGTACTCGTCGGTGTAGGTGACGTAGGCGTTCTCGAGGTCGATCCAGAACCCCATCCGCTCGATCATCCGCTCCCACTCCGACTTGTACTTCCACACCGACTCTTTGCACTTCTCCACGAATTGCTCCACCCCGTAGGTCTCGATCTCCGGCTTGGAGTTCACCCCGATCTCGCGCTCCACCTCGAGCTCGACCGGGAGACCGTGCGTGTCCCACCCCCCCTTGCGCGGGACGTAGAACCCCTGCATCGTCTTGTAGCGGGGGAACAGGTCCTTGTACACCCGCGGCATCAGGTGGCCGAAGTGGGGCCTGCCGTTCGCCGTCGGCGGCCCCTCGTAGAACACGTAGCGCGGGCCGTCCTTGGTCGCGGAGAGCGACTTCTCGAACGTCTCGTTCTCCTTCCAGAACTTGAGGACCTCCTCCTCGCGGGAGATCGGATCCTTGGGCAACTTCTCAAATCGATTCATCATTCTCTCCTTACACAAAGAGCAATTGGCGAATGGAAATTGTAACCGAAAACGCGATGAGACGCCCCTTACCGGGGCACGATAATGTAGATGAGAAGCGGTTGAAAGGCTCGGTCTTCCTTCAGCATCGCAAGATCACCCTTCATCTTAGCGCGAGAAAAAGGCCCCGTCAAGCGCGCAATTTTCGTATAATTGCACTCGGCAACGCGAAGGAGGCGAGGTTCAGTATGGCACGATACCTTCTCGGAGTGGACGTGGGCACACAGGGGACCAAGGGGGTGCTCGTCCGGACGGACGGGAGCATCGTCGGAACAGCGAGCGCGGCCTACGGGCTCCTCCACCCCCGACCGATGTGGGCCGAGCAATGGCCGGACGTGTGGTTGGATGCGACGGGCGCGGTCATCCGGAAGCTCCTGGACCGCCCCGGGGTCTCCCCGCAGGAGGTGGCCGGGGTGTGCATCAGCGGGCTGTACGGTGGAAGCGGGATCCCGCTCGATAAGGACATGAAACCGGTGCGGCCGTGCCTCATCTGGATGGACCGGCGGGCGACGGCCGAAGTGGAGTGGATCACACGTAACGTCGACCTGGAGCGGTTGTTCACCGTGACCGGAAACTGGGTCGACAGCTACTTCGGCTACCCCAAGATCCTGTGGATCAAGCGGAACGAGCCGGACAACTGGAAGCGGATTGCCCTGTTCCTCCCCCCGAACTCGTACATCAATTACCGCCTGACCGGCGAGATCGCGATCGACCACTCCTCGGCCGGGAACCTCGGCGGGCTGTACGACATCCGGGCGCACGCCTGGTCGGAGGAGACGGCCCAGGCGCTCGGGATCCCGCTCGAGCTGATGCCGGAGCGCATCGTCCCCTCCGAAGCGGTGATCGGCGAGGTGACCGCGGAGGGATCGCGCCTCACCGGGTTGGCCCCCGGGACCCCGGTCCTCGGGGGCGGGGTGGACGCCCCGATGGCGACCTTCACCGCCGGGGCGCTCGACCGCGGGGACAACGTCGCCATGATAGGGACATCCACGTGCTGGGGGATCATCCACACCGGGGGGAACTTCGCCAAGGAGCTGGTCTCCATGCCGCACGTGATCGACGCCGAGCACCGCACCTACACCTGGGGGGGATCGGCGACCTCCGGCGCGCTCGCCAGCTGGTTCCGGGACGCGGTGCGCGGGGGGACGGATTCGTTCCGCGATCTCGACCGAGCGGCGGCGGACGTGCCGCCGGGAAGCCAGGGGCTGATCGCGCTTCCCTACTTCATGGGCGAGCGGGCGCCGCTGTGGGACCCGGGGGCGCGCGGGGCGTTCGTCGGGTTGACGCTGTCCCATACCGCGGGGCACCTGTTCCGGGCGCTCCTCGAGGCGACCGCCTACTCCCTGCGCCATGCGATCGAGACCGGGGTGGAGATCGGACTCCCGCTCGCCCCGGGGACGACGGTTGTGGGCGGGGTGGCTAAATCCGAGCTGTGGCTATCGATCCTCGCCGACGTCATCGGCCGGCCAGTCCGCACCCTCGCCACCGAGGGGATCGGCGCCCCGCTCGGGGACGCGTTCCTCGTCGGGCTAGCCGCCGGCGAGTTCGCGGACTACGGCGAGATTCGGGGATGGATCAATTACAACAACACGGTTGCACCCGACCCCGTCCGAAAGACGGTCTACGATCGCTATTACCGGCTGTACCGCGACCTCTACCGCGACCTGCGCGCCGACCTCCACGCGCTCTCGGAGCTGTCCGCGGATCAGGCGAACACGCGGTAGCGGATCCCGAGCATCCGCGCCGTCCAGATCAACTCCTCGGTCCAGTCCCCGTAGGCGGCGTGGATGTGGTTCGAGTCGTACTCGGCCAGGAACTCCTCCGGCCCGACCTCAAACCGGGTGAACGCGTGCGGCCACTCGATCTGGGTCGCCTGAGCCTTGCGCTCGGCCTCGTCACGCGGCAGCTCGATGAACTCGCCCGGGACGATCGCCAGCCAGTACTCCCCTCTGCGGCGGGCGAGGCGGGCGAGGGTCACCTTCCCCGGAGCGGCGATGTGGCGGACCGACGCCCCCCCGGCCGGGAAGTAGAACCCCTGCGGGTAGAACTCGACCTGGGGGAGGTTGTCGTCGGGGTCATATGACCGCCCGGCGAAGTAGGTCGGGTGGTTCCCGGAGTTGCACAGATCGAACACGCCGAGTTCGGCGTCGTAGTGGCGCAGATCGGCGAACATGACCGGGGTTCCGGTGATGTGCTTCATGATCTCCATGGTGAGCGCCCCGTCCATATCGGCCTCGGTGGCGGTGACGATCGGGGCCTTCGGCCCGTTCCAGTCGTAGGGATCGTTCAGGAACGCCTCGGTCACGTCCATGGTGACGAAGTTGTCGGTGAGCTCGGGCTGTCCCTTGATCCCGAGGAAGTCGAGCCGCTTCTCCTTCGCCATCTCGCGCACTGCGATATAGCTTCTGATCTGGAGCTTCAGCTTCTCCGGGGTGAGCTGCTTTCCGTCGTAGCGGATCTTCCCCACCTTCTCCGTAAGCCAGGTGAACGCGCGCTTCACCTCGTCGTCCGGAGCCTCACCGGACCGCCGCACGATCTCGTACTGGTCGATGTGCTCGACGTCGATCCCGAACAGGCTCATCCACTGGTCGGTGTTGGCCACCGCGGTGTACATCCCCATCGGCCGGCCGCCGAACAGGCCGTAGGTCTCACCCCGCAGCCGGGCCACGGTCGAACCGGCGCGGATGAACGCCATCACCCGGCGCAGCACGCGCTCGTCCCCGATGTCGCCGGAGATGCGGCCGTGCAGCGCCCCGATCTGATCGAGCGCGCCGGCGGAGGCGAGCATCCCGACCATCCCCGGATAGCGGGGGTTGATGTTGGAGAACAGCAAGAACGGACCTGGAGCGAACCGGGAGGCGATCGCCGCCAGGTGGGGGAAGCTCCACACCGCGAAGTTGAACACCGTGAGCTCGCAGCCCTCGTTCGCCAGCCGCTGCGCCTCGTTTCTCGCCAGCTCCGCGGTCCAGACGATCTCCCGGGCCACTACCGGTTCCACTTCGCCGGTCGCCTCCAGCGCCGCCGCGAGCTTTTCCTGAAACTCCAGGTTTAGTCCCTCCAGCTCCTTGTGCACCGACTCCCGTCCGTCGGAGAAGGTCAGGATCCCCACCTTGCGCTTATCCATCTTCAGCTCGTCCTCCTTTCATATCGTGAAAATAGTCAAGTCACCCTGCGGATCTCCTCTACCTCCGCCTCCGCGATCTCAACGTGCCTGATGGCGGCCCGGCGGTAAGTATAGGTGATGTGCAGGGTACCGTCCCGCCCCTGGATGACCGCCGGGTAGCTGTACTCCCCCGGTCCCTCCTCGATGGTTACCGACCACGGCCAGCTCTCCCCGTCATCGGGTGAGAACGAGACAACCAGCGGGCTGCGCTTCCCCCACCGGTCGAACCCGACCGGCATCCGGGCCGGCCAGCGCTCGTCGAGCCCCGGCGGGACAGGGGGCAGACCGACTGGGTTGTGCACCAGCGCCAACAGACCGGAACGGAGCCGGACCATGTCGATTCCGCTGTTGTTGTTCGGAAGCGGCGTTGGGGCCGGAACGGTCCACGTCTCGCCGAGATCGCGGGACTCGCTCCGGTAGATGTATCCCTCCTGACTGCGCATGTAGGCGAGAAGCGCTCCGTCACCCAGACGGACCACCGTCGGCTGGATCAGGTGCGCTCCGGCCACGCGGCCGAGGTCGCCGATGATCTCCCAGGTCCCCCCGTCGTCCGTGGAGCGGAGGAACGCGGCGCTCCAGGACCGCTCCCACTCGACCGGGAGAATCCACACCCCGTCCCCGTGGAACGGCTTGGTCCTCCCCAGCAGTCCCTTGGTCTCCACCAGGAGCTCGAGGTCGGTCCAGCTCTTGCCGCCGTCGAGGCTCCGCTTGAAGAACAGATAAGTGTCGCCGCTGCACCACCGCCCGTAGTTCACCCCGACGACGAGCCACACCTCGCCGGAGCGCGGGCCGAGGAACACCCGGGGGTTGGCCGGAGCGCGGCGCGGGACGTCCACCCACACCGCGGGGGCACTCCATTTCTTTCTAGTGACATTGAATCTAGTTCCCAACACCACCGAATCCGGGGAGCCTTCCCGCATCCCGGCGTAGCAGCACGCGAGGAGGTCGCCGTCTTCCAGCTCGCAGACGCTCGAGGCGTGCATGCTCGGGTATTCCGGGGACGGCTCGATGCAGAATCGACGCTTCATCATCCCTTCGACCCCGATCCGGCCAGGGTGAACCCGCGGATGATCTGGCGGCGCAGCAGGAGGAAGACGAACAGCGAGGGGAGAGAAGCCATGAACGCACCGGCGAGGATCAGCCCGTAATCGATCTCGAACGCCCCCTGCAGGAGCTTCAACCCGACCGGGAGCGTCACCATCTGGGATTTGCGCAGAACGATCATCGACCAGAAGAACTCGTTCCACGCGAAGTTGAACATGTACACCCCGAACGCGGCGAACACCGGCTTGGAGACGGGGATGATCACCCGCGTCAGAATCCCGAAGCTGGAGCACCCGTCGATCCGGGCCGCGTCCTCGAGCTCCTTGGGAATGTTGATGAAGAACTGGCGCAGGAGGAACACCCCGATCGGCATCGCGATCATCGGCAGGGCTACCCCCTGGTAGGTATTGAGGAACCCGAACTTGGTCATCGTGAAGAAAAGCGGAATCACGTTCACCTGCCAGGGGAGGAGCATGAAGACGAGTAGAATCATGAACAGCGTGTCCCTCCCCCGCCAGTGGAGCCGGGCGAAGGAGAACGCGGCAAGGGTGGAGACGATGAGAGAGCCGAGCGTCACTGAGCTCGCCACGATGACACTGTTCAGGACCCAGCGTCCGAACGGCCACTGGGCGAACAGCCGCTGTACGTTCTCCAACGTGAAATGGGAAGGGATCCAGGAGGGAGGAATGCTCAGGATCTCCGGCCGCGGCTTGAACGCGGTATCGGCCATCCACAGGATCGGAATGATCCACGCAAACGCGATCCCGTACATGATGACATAAGGAAGAAACCGCTTGGTCGCTCGTAATGCCTTCATTGCAACTCCGATTTAAGCCCGAGGAACTTCACGCCGATCAGCGTGAGGAGCAGGATCATGAGCAGGAGGATGACCCCGGCTGCAGCCGCCTTCCCCACCTGGAAGTAATCGAACCCGACCCGGTACAGGTAGAGGGCCAGCACCTCCGTCGATCGACCGGGCCCGCCGTCCGTCATCAGGAGCACCTGTCCGAAGGTGCGGAACGCCGAGATGATGGTAAGTACCAAAGCGAACAGAAGCGACGGCTTGATCAACGGCAAGATGATGTGCAGAAACTGATGCCGCGGCTTAGCGCCATCGATCGCCGCCGCCTCAAACAGATCCTGCGGGATCTCCTCCAACCCGGCCTGCAGGACCACCATCCGATAGCCAGCGAGCCACCAGGCGGTGGTGAACGCAATGGCCGGAAGTGCCCATGTGGTACTGGTAAGGAAAACCGGGGCCGACGGGACTACTGAGCTGAGCGTGTGCTGCAACAGCCCGAAGTCACGGTCGAGCAGCCATTTCCAGACAATCGCCACGATGGAAACGGTGAGCAGGTACGGGAAGAAGAGGATCCCCTGCACCGCGGTCGTTCCCCGGCGGGACTTCCCCCATCCCCACATCATGAGCGCGAACAGGAAGCCAAACCCTATGATGAGGGGGATCGTCATCGCGGCGAATTTGAACGTGTTTCCGAACGCGTTCCAGAACCGCGGTTCATGGAAGAGCGTGATGTAGTTCGCCAGCCCGACGAACTTCGAGCCGCGCATCGGGTTCCAGTCGAACAGGCTGATGTAGATTCCGTATCCCACCGGCCAGGCGAGGAAGACCGCCCACAGGCTGACGAACGGGAGGACGTACAGCACCCCCTCCAGTCCTTGGTGCCTATACAAGAATTCGCCTAATCTTTTGCCCATTTTAATAAGCGGGCGGGGCCGGCCGGCCTCCGCCCGCGTCGCTCCTTATTTATTTACCCTGTAGGATCTTGTTACACTCCTTCTCCGCGTTGGCGAGAGCCTCCTGCGGGGTGATCTTCCCGTTCACCGCAAGCTCGATCTGGGCCTGAATGGCGTGCTCCAGCTCGGATCCGTGCGGGTTGTTGATCGGGAAGTGTACCAGCCCCTCCTGGGCCATCTCGTTCAACCACTTGCCCGACTTGATCCAGTAGTCGGACGCGAGGAGATCGGGGTTCTTCGCCTCGGGCTTGTACGCGGTGATGTGCCCGCCATACATCGTCCAGATGTGGGAATGCTCCGAGATGTACTTGATCACCTCGGCCGCGGCCATGTACACCTCTCTGGGCGTTCCCTTCGGCTGAACCGGGATCACGATCTGGTGGCTGTTCCCCCAGGTGTATGGAGTGCCGAAGAAGCTCGGCATCTTCATGTAGCCCCAGTTTACCCCGCTGTTCTTCGCAGTCCCGTAGTACCAGTTCCCGGCGATGAGCATCCCGAGCTCCCCCGCGGCGAACTGGTCGTAGCCGTTGGTCCCAGGCTTGTTCCAGCCGAAGTCGTTGAAGATGTCAACGAGGAACTGGAGCGCCAGGAGCCCCTTCGGGTTGTTGAACGTGGCATGCGTGTAGTCCTTATCAAACAGCTGGCCGCCCATCTGCCAGAAGAAGACGTACCACGCACGGCGGAGCTTGCGCGGGGCGGCGTCCTCCCCCGGATGGAACGCGTAGTATCCGGCGTCCTTGATCTTGTCGCAGGCGGTCATGAACTCGTCCAACGTCTGGGGCGGGTTGTTCGGATCGAGCCCGGCCTTCTCGAAGATGTCCTTATTGTACCAGATCCCCCAACCGTGGGTATCGAGCGGAATCAGGTAGTGGTGACCGTTCAGCTCGCCGGCCTTCCAGTTAGCGGATACGTAGTCGTCCGGATTGAACCCCGCCATCTGAAGGATGTTCCCCACCGGGGAATCGTCGAGCGGAGTGAGGTAGTCGGCCATCTCCACGAGCTTGTTGGTGTGGCAGATCCCGATCTGCGGCGCGTTCCCGGCGATCACCGAGAGACGAAGCTGCGCGTAGTAATCGGTCCACCCGCCCTGGGTGAGCTCCACCTGGATGTCGGTGTGCTCTGCGTTGAACTGGTTGATGATCTGCTCCATCGCCTTGGCGTCGGCCTCGTGGAACAGCGTGTTGAACGTGATCTTGATCGGCTGAGCCGCCAACGTCTGCAGCCCCACCACAAACAGCAATCCTACAAGCAGAATCCCAAGTTTCCAAGCTTTATGCATGATTTAGATGCACCTCCCTTTCATTTTCGGTTCCGATCGCCCAGATGCTATTGCTCCTTGTTACCACCCCCCTTCTCCATCAACTGTGCCGCTCGTTTTTCTATCGAACCAAGCTGCACCTCGAGGGATGCAACCTCCTCGGTCGGTGCAGGACGGAGGGGAGGGACAGGAGGACCGACCTCCCATCCCATGAGCGTCAATGCCTGCTTGATGGTGGGAACGTTACCGCGGCGAGTGGCGCGACACAGCTCGATTATCGACATCTGGAGTTTCTTCCCTTGTTCGTGGTCACCGCGTTGCGCAGCCCGGTAGAGGGCCGTGTAGAGCGTCGGAAAGACGTTCGCCCCGCTTGAGACAAGCCCGCTCCCACCCATCGTGAGGAGCGGTAGCCCCATCTCGTCCTTGCCGATCAAAAGGTGAACCTCGTCGGCCAACTCGAGGTACTCTTCCCACGCCTCCCAGTCCCCCCGACTGATCTTGGCTCCGACGATGTTTTGGGCATCCGCGTGCAAAGCATTGAGCAAGTCAGCATCCAACGGGTTTCCCGTGGTCGACGGGATGTCGTAAAGGAACAGCGGCAAGTCCCCGATCGCCGATGCGATTTCCAAGTAGTGCGCGCGCAATTCCTCTTTTGTGAACCGGTATCGACACGGAGGAGCGACCGCGACTGCCGCCGCTCCGATCCTCGCGGCGTGCCGCGAGAGGGCGCAGGCGGCGGCGGCGCGATCATGTCCGGTGTGCACGATGACGGGAATGCTCCCCGCGGCGGTCTCCAACACGGCCTCGGCGAACTCCTGCCGCTCGCCGACGGAAAGGAGCGTCCCCTCGCCGGTGGTCCCCAGTATGTACAGCCCCGTGACCCCGGCTTCGACGAACCTATCGATAAGCCCCGGCAGAACCTCGGGGTCGGGCGTCCGTCTTTCGGGATCCCACGGGGTGACCATCGCCACCCACACACCGCTGAAGTTCGCTGCCTTCATGTCGACCCTCGCACTGTGAGCGTCACCGGCACACGAACCTCCTTGACCGCCCCTTCCCCACCGCCCTCGAACCGGGCGAGCAGGATTTCCATCGCGATTTTCCCGATCTCATACGGATTTTGTGTGACTGCTGTGAGCGGCGGTTGAAAGAGCTCTCCCAAATCCAGGTCGTCGAAGCTTACAACCGCCATGGTCTGCGGAACGGCGATCCTCCGCTGCGCGAGGGTCTTGAGCACCCCCACGGTCATAAGGTTGTTCGTGCTGAAGATCGCGGTGGGCGGATTGGGGAGGGAGAGGAACTTCTCCGTAGCCCTCTGTCCCCCCTCAACCCGGTACCCACCGTAGGCGGCGAGCTCACCGGAAAAGTGAAGGCCCGCCTCATCGAGTGCCTTCCGGTATCCGCCCAGGCGCTCCTCGGTGGTCGTCGCCCCCTCGATGCCGAGGATGATTCCGATCCGCCGGTGACCCCGTTCGATCAGGTGTTTGGTCGCCTGGTAGCCGCCGTCGATGTTATCGGAGAGGACGGCGTCGGCCTCGATCCCCTTGGCGCGCCGGTCGATGAAGACGAACGGCGTCTTCCAACGCGGAAGCTCCTGCACCGCTTCGCTCGATCCGTCTCCCACCGGAGAGATGAGAAGCCCATCCATCTGTCGGCGACGGAGGAGCCGCACGTAGCGGTCCTCCTTCTGGGTCGATTCATCGCTGTTGCACACGATCAGGGAATAACCGGCCTCGATCGCCGCATCCTCCGCTCCGCGCACAAGCGTGGCAAAGAATGGGTTCGTGATATCCGAGACCACCGCCCCGATCGCATGCGTCCTACGGGTGCGGAGCGACTGGGCGACAGCGTTGGGGTGGTAATCGAGGGCCTCCATCGTCCGCCGCACCCGCGCCGCCGTCTCCGGCGCCACCGGACGGGTCCCGTTGATCACATGCGAGACCGTTGCTACAGAGACCCCAGCTGCACGTGCCACATCCCTTATCGTGGCCATCCACCCCTCCATAGTAATCGTTTACCGTAAACGTTTTACAGCATACAGCCACACCCCGGGTTTGTCAAGTGGCCGGAGCGACAAAGATGGAAGAAGCGTTGCGATCTCAACAGAATCGCGGTAGCATAGAAAAAAGCTCCGCACGGGGATCGTCGGTGCGGACGAAAAAGAGGGTGGAAGTAATGCGGATCACATTTTGCGGCGCAGCAAAGACGGTAACCGGATCGTGCCATCTGATAGAGACGAACGGCCTCAAGATACTCCTCGACTGCGGGCTGTTCCAAGGACGTCACGAGGTCGAGGACCGAAACTGGGCGGAGTTTCCGTTCGATCCGGCGGAGATCGACTACGTCATCCTCTCCCACTCGCACCTCGATCACGTGGGGAGGATCCCGCTGCTCATCAAGAACGGGTTCCGGGGAGAGGTGGTGACCACCCCGCCGAACGCGGCGATCGCCAAGGTGATCCTGATGGACTCCGCCCACCTGCAGGAGGAAGAGGCCGCCTACCACGCACGCAAGGCGCGCCGCCGGGGAGAGGAGGCGCGCCCGCCCCTCTACGACGTGGGCGACGCCCTCGATGCCCTCGAGGTCTTCCGCCACCGCGTCCCTTACGAAAAGCCGTTCAACCTGAACAACAGCGCTGAGGTGATCTTCCACGATGCCGGGCATATCCTCGGCTCGGCCACGATCGAGCTGCGTGCGGAGGGAAAGACTCTCCTCTTCAGTGGAGATCTAGGGAACCGCCACCGGCCGATCGTGCGCGATCCGGCCGTCCCGCCGCATGCCGATGTCGTCCTCATCGAATCGACCTACGGGAACCGCCGCCACCGCCCGCTCGCCGAATCGGTGGATGAGCTCAAGGGCGCAATCCACACCGTGATCGGCCGCGGGGGGAACCTCCTCATCCCCTCCTTCGCCCTCGAGCGTACCCAGGAGGTGCTCTACGAGCTCTTCCTCATGTGGCGGAACAAGGAACTCCCGAGCTGCAAGATCTTCCTCGACAGCCCGCTCGCCATCGCGACGACGCGCATCTTCTCCAAGTTCCCCGGTTACTTCGACGAAGAGGGGAAGAAGGTCTTCTCCCAAACCCCCAACCCGTTCAACTTCCCACCGCTCCACTACACTCAGACCTCGGAGGAATCGAAGCGGATCAACAACCTGCCGGAGGGGAACATCATCATCGCCGGAAGCGGGATGTGCACCGGCGGGCGGATCGTGCACCACCTGCGCCACAACCTGTGGCGGGAGGAGGCGGGGGTGATCTTCGTCGGCTACCAGGCGCGCGGAACCCTCGGCCGCCAGATCATCGAAGGGGCGAAACAGGTGCATGTCCTGGGTGAGCCGACGGCGGTGCGGGCGCAGATCTGGACCGTAAACGGATTCTCCGCCCACGCCGATCAGCAGATACTCCTCGACTGGCTGAAGAAGGTCGACGCTGAGCGCGCCTTCCTCGTCCACGGCGAAGAAGAGACCCTCTCCGACTTCCAGGCGGCGATCAAAGACAAGCTCGGCAAAAGGGCCGAGATCGCCGAGTGGAAGCAGACGGTGGAGGTGTAATCGCGCTCGGCAAGCATCGCCAAGGCAAACATCACCGTTCCCTTCCGACAAGCCCCGGGATCGAGTTGCTTCTCCTTCCTATTTGACGCATCCATTCACGTCATGAATGATAATCATTCAGCCGGTGAATGGATCTACAAGCGCCGATGAGTGGTCAACGGCCATCGGATATGCCACACGACCTTCTCTCCCCGCGCGAGACGCACTGGGCCGATCCCTCCCTAAGTGGGAAAGCGGGCGCGCTGCTTTAGGGCTTGGTATTACTGCATCTCCAGGCCCTCGCCGATTCGCTTCATCCGCCAGCTGCGTAGTCCAACCGCGCCGTAGGTTGCAGCCTGTTGCCCCGATCGGCAAGAAACTCCGCGCTCATTCCGGAGTGCGCGTTGCCAAATAGAGGACCGGATGCAGCCCCTCGCTGATGGTGACGTAGGATCCCGCGCCGTGGACAAAGCAGATCGCCTCCCCCTGCGGCTCCTGTGCCACCGGCAGCGGGCATCCGTCGGATTGGATGAGCTCCGCGATCGAAGTTTCCGGATCCCGGCGCCAGATATAAGCGGTGAAGTACGTGCGGATGATGATCCAGCGGCCGTCTGGGCTTACATCACCACCGGTCGCTCCGTTGAACGGAAGATCTCCTGTGTACTCGAGAACGACCGTACTCTCCGGATCCTCGAGCTTCGCCCGGTAGATGCGCGAGCGAGGCTCCCACTTGGTGATCACGTAGAGCTCACCGGATGACGGGTCGATGAGGAGCGTCTCGGCGTCGTGCGGCCGATCGGGGTAGACGAGCCTGAACATCTCGACGTCCGTGATCTCCAGTCGCCCTCCTCCAGATGCTGCGTCGAGCCGCGGCTCGGGGAACCGGTAGACGCTTATGGTCCTTCTCCTCATCCCGTTATCGCCGATATCGGCGAGATAGATGTAGTTACCGCCGGATCGCGGACCAGGACCGACAGCTATATCCTCGCAATCGACCGGTGAAACCCCGGTAAGCGTACACCGGGCGAGCAACACCCCGTTGAGCGAGACGCCGTAGATCTCGGGAGGGGATCCCGAGTCCTCATGGATCCAGAACACCCCGGGATTCAGCCGGCTCGCGGCGATCCCAGAGACCTCCGTGATCCGCTCATCGGTCAAGATTCCGACCGGGGTCGGGTCACTGAACTTGGGACAGGCGGACATTGCCCATCCCGTCAGCCCGACAGCGACCACCAACAGTGAGAGAAAAGCCGCTCGGGCGACCGTGACCCGCTTTTTCATCGAAGCATCGACCCCGTTACTGCCCTGGCACCGGGAAGACGGAGAACCCGCTGACCGCGTTCACCCGCTGTTCCAAAAGCGTGACGAGTTCAGGAGAAAACCCGGCAACATCGGCCTCGGTGACGAGCGGGAGGACGATCGCCGCGGCGAGCATCTGCCGCTCGATGATCTGGTACCCGATCGCCTGTACCTGAAACGAGCCGTATTCCTCCTCCGTGATCGGCCGGAGAACGACGACGAAGTCGGTCTCCGGAATGGTGGTGACGTAGAGGAGCTGTTCAGCCGGTCGTTCGCTCGTCGGAACGGGCTGCGGATAGCTCATAAGGTCCGTCAGGGTGGCAATCGGAAACAGGGGGGGCTCGGAGCCGACCGCCTGCACAACGCCTCCAAGAACGATCACTGCGACAACGATCAGAGACAACCGGAACACTCTCATCGATCTCACCTCCTTCGCCACCCAGGGCGGGGGACCCACCCGGGGCGACGGGGTTACTCCTGGTAGTGCAGCACCCACACCTCTGTTTTATCCGGAAGGCTCTCCTTGCTCAGCTTCACCTCCGAAGCGTCGAGGCAGTGCACCGTCCAGTGGGCCTCGGCGGCCTCGACGAAGTCATCCACCGGGGCAAGGGGCCAAGGGCAGAATCCGGCCACAAAATAGTGCATCGGGACCACGATCCGCACCGTGGGAAGGCTTTGAACAACCTTGACCGCCTGATCGGCGTCTATCGTGTATACACCCCCCACCGGTACAAAAAGAACCTCCACATCCCCCAGTTTGGCGACCTGCTCAGAAGAAAGAAGGGTCCCCAAGTCGCCGAGGTGGGCGAA